>CALCEI010000198.1 GCA_937900575.1 uncultured Clostridia bacterium | reverse complement strand
ATTTTCATTAAAATACTCAGAAAATTCTAGTAAATTATATATTTTGTTTTTGTGTTTAATATAATGAGGAAAATTATTTTTGCATAATTTTTAACATTTTTTGCGTTTTTTACATCAAAAATGGCAATTAAATTGAAATTTTTGCTGTTTTTTAACTCAATTTCAACTTCCTTGCCAACATTGCCGTAACCCACAATTCCAACATTTAACATATATTTTAATATGCAAAAAAACAAAAAAGTGACTTTTAAAAATCACCTTTTTCTTTTAAAATTTCATTAAGTGCAAGCATAATTCCAAGTTTGCCATATTCATAAGTTAACCCACCTTGCATGTATGCCGTGTATGGTGGCACAACAGGTCCATCACAAGAAAATTCAATTGTGGAGCCAGTTGTAAAGGTGCCAGATGCCATAATGACGTCATTTGGGTACCCAGCCATTGGGCTTGGTTCTGGTTTAACATAACTTTCCACAGGTGAGCCCTTTTGAACGCCCACGCAGAAGTTAACCATGTTTTCTTTTGTGTGCAAATTTACTCTTTGAATGATGTCTGTACGGTATTCATCAAATTTAGGGTCCGTTTCAAACCCCAATTTTTCCAAAATTCTGCTTGCAAAGGTCATTGTTTTCAAACTTGAACACACTGCCCTTGGCGCAAGGTATAAACCCTTAAAATAATTCAAATTTTCATTGAAATTTGCGCCCAATTCTTTGCCCATGCCTGGCGCAGAAAAGCGTTCTGCAACATCTTCAATTAAGGCCTTTTTGCCAACAATGTAACCACCTGTTTTGGCAATTCCTCCACCCAAGTTTTTCATAAGTGAGCCCACCAAAATATCCGCGCCAACTTCGGTTGGTTCTTTATCTTCAACCAAGTCGCCATAACAGTTATCCACCATGATTATTGCATCTTTGTTAACTTTGCGTATTTCAGTGCAAATTTCTGCAATTTGCTTGATGCACAAACTCTTTCTTTGAGAATATCCACGAGAACGTTGAATTTCAATAACCTTAATTCCACCTTGTTTAACTCGTTTTACAATGGTTTCAACATCAAAATTGTCATTAATTAAATCAATTTCTTCATATTTAACACCATTTGCAATAAGTGAATTCTTGCTGTCACCAACCAATCCAATTATTGTCTGCAAACTATCATAAGGTCTACCAGAAATTGAAAGCAATGTGTCCCCATGTTTCAACAAACCAAAAAAGGTAAGTGCAAGTGCGTGTGTGCCAGACATAATTTGTGGACGCACAAGTGCATCTTCTGCACCAAAAATTTGGGCATAAACTTTTTCCAATTTATCCCTGCCTGCGTCATAAATTCCGTAGCCTGTAACTTCTGCAAAATCGGTGGAAGCCAACCTGTTATCTTGGAACGCTTTAAGCACTTTTGCACTATTTAACAAACACAAGTTATCATACCTTGCAAAAATATCTTTAAGTTCCAACTCAACTTCTTCGCTTAATTTTACAATTTTTTCATCAATATCATATCCAAAATACATAAAAAATCCTTAAAAATCACTAAAATTATAATATAAATTAACAATTTTGTAAAACAATTGAAATATTTTGCCAAATTTTAATATAACCAAAATTTAAGTTGACATAAAAATTTTAATGATATAAAATGAAAATACCATAAAGAGTGTGCGAGGGACTGCCCCTATGACCACACAGCAACCTGCAACTGCAAGGTGCTAAAGGCAGACCGATGGATTTAATTTAAAATTATGGCCGTCGGTAAGATGGCCTTTTTGTTTTCTTTATGCAAAGGAGAAAAATATGAAAATTATAACAAGTGAAAGCGTAAACATTGGGCATCCAGATAAAACCTGCGATACAATTGCAGATGCCTTTTTGGATGAAGCCTTGCGTCAAGACCCAAATTCCATGATGGCAGTTGAATGTGCCATAAAAAACAACAAACTTTTTGTTTATGGCGAAGCAACAACCAAAGCGGAAATTGATTATTGTGCCATTGCAAGAAAAATTCTTAAAGAAATTGGTTACCAAGACGACTTTGAAATAACCCTTGAAATAAGCAAACAAAGCCCAGACATCAACCAAGCAGTTTTAAGGGAAGAATTGGGTGCCAACGACCAAGGCATGGTTTATGGTTACGCAACAGATGAAACACCAGAATTTATGCCACTGCCAATTACTGTTGCACACAAAATTATGCGTAAATATGAAGATTTTAGGCACACAAACACCAACTATTTTGCCGATGCAAAATGCCAAGTTTCTGTGGAATATGATGAAGACGAAAAACCTGTTAACATAAAAACAATTTTGGTTTCAGTTTCCCACAAAAATTCACTTACAAATGAAGAAATTAAAGCCGACATAAAAACACATGTGCTTGCTCCAATTTTAAAAGAATATTTTGCTTATGCCAACAATGTGGATTTAATAATAAATCCAAGTGGAAAATTCACCATTTGGGGTGCGTATGGGGATAGTGGTTGTGTTGGCCGTAAAATTGTTGTGGATACCTATGGTGGAGTTGGCCGTGTTGGTGGTGGTTGTTTCAGCAGCAAAAACGCAACAAAAGTGGACCGCAGTGCCGCCTATTATGCCCGTTATGTTGCCAAAAACCTTGTGGCACACGGGTTTGCAAAAAGGTGCGAAATTCAAGTTTCTTATGGCATTGGCCTTCACAAGCCAATTTCCATGTATATTGATACCTTTGGTACAAACACAAAACCATTGGAAGAAATTTATGCTTACGTAAACAACAACTTCAACTTTAGCCCTGCAAACATAATTAAGGAATTGGATTTACTTAAACCAATCTATAAGCAAACTGCATGCTATGGCCATTTTGGTAGAAGTGAATTCCCTTGGGAACAAATTAAAAATTAAAAACAAAAAGCCTTCTTTAGCGGAAGGTTTTTTTGTAAATTATCCACATTTCCACCAACTTTTATTTATTATATATAATAAAAAATTTATATAAATTATTAAATAATACCTAAAAATGTGTGCAAAATAAATTTTAATATGTTACAATGCAATTGACATAATTCAACAAAATATTCTATTTTGTAATTTTTAGGGGGAACATAGATGACAAAATTGAAAACAAAATTTATTGTGGCGTTTACACTTGTCTTTGCAATGCTTGCAACTTTGGTTGCACCAAGCATAGCAAACTTTTCTGCATACGCTGGTGTTGTTACAGATACAATAAATCTTGGTGTGTTTGACGAAAGTACATACACTTTTAAAGATGCAACAGGAACAGTAGAACATACATACAAAACTTTAACCTTCTCTTTGGCATGTGAATTTGTTGGCGATGAAGAAATTACTCTTCCTGAAGTTGATGGCTATACCGTTAAAACAGATTTAAGTACACTTTATTCAAAAGTTGTTGATGCTGACACTGCAAAAACTGCAAAAGAATTTATGGAAGAATATTTCAGCAAGGTTATATTTAGAAATTGTGAAGAACAAACCATCTCTGTAACCTTAAACAAAGGTGCAGTGCAAAACAAAGTTGCATATTTTTCCAATAATGACCATTTCTATATGTACATAGCAGACACCACAAAAAATTGGGATGTGGCTTACAATGCAGCAAAAAGTATGACATATTTGGGTAGACAAGGTTACCTTGCAACCATAACAAGTGTGGAAGAAGATACCTTTATATATAATGCAGCTGCATACCGCACACCAGAGGGTTCTGTCGTAGAAGAGCTCGTGAAGCGTCTTCCTGGTGCTCAGGTGGATGAATCAGGTAAGATTACCATCAATGGTAAGGAGGTAAAGAAGATAAAGGTGGATGGTAAGGAGTTCCTTTCTGGTGACACCAAGACTGCTCTCAAGAATCTTCCTACATCCATTATCGAGCGTGTGAAGGCATACGACGAGAAGAGTGATCTTGCTCGTATTACTGGCATCGACGATGGTGATGAATCTACTGTTCTCGACTTCGGTATCAAGATGGGTATGAATAAGGGAACTCTTGCGAATCTCAATCTCGGTATTGGAACACATGGACGCTATTCTGAGCAGTTGATGGGAATGTACACCAAATCTGATTTCAGAATAATGGGCATGGGCAGTGCAAACAATACCAATGATATGGGCTTCCCTGGTGGCGGTGGTGGCCGTGGTTTTGGTGGAGGCCGTAATGGTCTTACTGCGTCGAAGATGGGAATGATAAACCTCAACTATCAGGGTGATAAGCTTCAGGCAGATGGTGGTGTAAGATGGAATCATAGCGATGGAGATGCCTTTAGCAAGACCTCTTTGGAGAATTTCGTGTCGCCAACAGGTTCGTTTTCTAACAACTTGAGTCAGAACTATTCACGCAGTAACTCGTGGAATGTTAATGCTCGCTTGGAATGGAAGCCAACGGAATATACAAACATTATGTTCCGTCCACAATATAGCTATTCCACTAATGACGGTTTGTCTTCAGGAAACTCTGGTACATTTAATGAAGACCCTTATCTGTATGTGACAGATCCTTTGGCCAAAGATGATAATGGAAATATAAAGTTTGATAAATATGATGAGTTTGATTATATGATTATTGGTCATTATTCGCGTTTTGAGGAAATTAAAGAACAGGCCTTAAAAATAGGTGTTCCTGAAGAGAAAATTTTATTACCATATGAAATCTAGAGGATAACA
>CALCEI010000197.1 GCA_937900575.1 uncultured Clostridia bacterium | reverse complement strand
TGTTGCATCACATGAGGAAGCATTGGTGGACATCCAGTTCTTGTTCGTAGTGAAGTTGTAACGGACAGCAAGCTTGTTGTTATTGTTGATGAGCTCGCTGATTTGATGATGGTTGCGGGCAAGGAAGTGGAGGAATCCATCTGTCGTCTGGCACAGCTTGCAAGAGCAGCGGGAATTCACTTAATCATTGCAACCCAAAGACCTTCGGTTGATGTAATTACAGGCTTGATAAAAGCCAATATGCCCTCAAGAGTTGCTTTTTCCGTTTCAAGTCAGGTTGATTCCAGAACTATTCTTGATATGGGAGGTGCCGAAAAACTGCTTGGTAAGGGAGATATGCTGTTCAAAGCAATTGACAAGGCAGAACCACGCAGAATTCAAGGCGCGTTTGCATCCAACGATGAAATTTTGCGCGTTATTGAATTTATTAAGGCAAACAACAAACCTGTTTATGATGAAGATACTGGCAAACAAATTTCAAATCCTCATCAAGAAGAATCACACGTTGTTGAAAATGTTGGTGAAGAAAAAGATCAAAGTTTTGACCCTGTTCTTAAACCTGCATTATTAGGCTTTATTCAAAGCAAACAAGCAAGTGCAAGCATGATTTCAAGGCGTTTCTCAGTTGGCTTTAACCGTGCAGCACGTATTATGGACCAAATGGAAGCAGCAGGCTTTATTGGACCACAAGACGGGGCAAAACCAAGAAGTGTACGCATAACCATGGAAGAATTTAAAGAAATCTTTGGTGATGATGACGAAGATATTTAAAAAAGCATATAAATCTGTATGATTATCAGTGATTCTCATACAGATTTTTTAACTGCAATCAAAACGATGAAACAGAGGGAAAAATATATTCAAGAAGTTGCAAAATTGAATCCTACAATTTGTGCGGCGGTTTTTACAACTGGCAAAAACATAACTTTACGCAAACTTAAAAATTATAAAAAAGAGCTTGATTATTATAACAAAAAATACCACACGCATTTTTTGCTTACCCTTGAAGATTTGGGGTTTGTTAAA
>CALCEI010000196.1 GCA_937900575.1 uncultured Clostridia bacterium | reverse complement strand
GGCGATATTACCGGGTCTTCTTTGATTTGGGGTGTCCACGGGAAATGCACATGCGCCAGCCTCGCTCGTTGTCGAAGAACCGAGGGCTAACGGCCGGATGTCGCATTCGCTTCTAAGATTTATGCAAAATTTATTGTGCATGTTCATAATTTTGTTGAACAAAATGTGCAAGATCAATATAAAAAGAGTGATGCAACTTGTGTTTCAAAAGCAGAATATTATTATTCATGCTCTTGTGGTGCAAAAGGGACAGAGACATTTGAATATGGCACAATCAATCCTAATAATCACGATTATAACGCACCAACTTATGAGTGGAGTGCAGATTTATCATCATGTACAGCAACAACAACTTGCAAAAGAGATGGCAATCACAAAGTAACAGAAACAGTTGATTCAACAAATGTGGTTGTGGAAGACCCGGGGCATGATTTGTGTATTGTAACGTATACAGCAGAATTCACGAATTCTTTGTTTAATGTGCAAGAACGCATAGTACCGATGCAAACAGCCACAATAGTTGCAATTGAAGGTGGCTCATTATCTGGTTACGATGCATTCATTTATGTAGATAAAGACGTTCCACTTGTTCAATTGGGCAATGCAATTAAAGTAACAGAAGGTTCTTATTGGGAACTTTACAAAGATTCCAACCTTACACAAATTATTACAAGCAAAACAACAGGCCAACTTTTAGATGGAAATAACACATATTACATAAAAGTTATATCTTCAAACTCAGGTTTCAGCAGAAAGTACACATTAACAATTCACAAAAGTTATCAAGTTAATGTAAAATTTTATGATGGTTCAACCTTGTTAAAGACAGATACACTTTATTCAGGTGTAGAATATAACACGGATTACATTCCAACTTTGGTGGGCTACACCTTCAATTGTTGGAAAGATAATGCAGGAGTTGAATTTAATAAACACTTTATTTATTTCAACGAAAATTATTATGTAAACAAATCAAAAAAGCAATATACAGTTACAATGGATAAATCTGGTGGGACTTATCCTTTTGATACATTTGATGTAACTTATGATGAAGAATTTTCCTTTTCAGCACCAACAAAAGAACATTATAACTTTTTAGGTTGGGAATATGATAGCAATTTAATAACCGATCATTTAGGTAATGGATTGACAAAATGGAATATTGATGTTGACAACGCAGTTGTAAAAGCAAGATTTGAAGAAGAACTAGCTTCTGTACAATTAAAAAAGAATATAGATGACGCAGGTGAAGTTGCCGGTGCAGGTATTTATTCTTATGATACACAACCAACTATTGTTGCAACAACTTATTTAGGCTATGAATTTTTGGGTTGGTTTATTGATGATGAATTAATAACCACCAATTTAGAATACACGTTTATTGTAACAAACAATGTCATTTACACTGCAAAATGGCAAGTTGTTTCAAGCATGGCTCCTTTCAATTTCACATCAACAACCACAACTTGCACAATAAATGAAGTAAAAGATAAATCTTTAACAGAAATCACAATTCCAGATATTGTAACAGGCATAGATTTAGGAGCCTTCCAAAATTGCAACAGTTTAGAGAGTATAACACTTCCATTTGTTGGCAATGGCACAGATAAAACTCACTTTGGTTATATCTTTGGTGCAAATTCATATTCAGAGAACAATCAATATGTTCCATCATCATTAAAAGAAGTTATAATAACCGGTGGCTCAAGCATTGCTAATTATGCCTTCTATAATTGTGCAAATTTAACAACCGTATCAGTTTCAGACAGTGTAACATCAATAGGGTTTGGAGCCTTCCAAAATTGCACAAGTTTAGAGAGTATAACAATCCCATTTGTAGGCGACGGCTCAACTTACACGATCTTTGGTTATATCTTTGGTGCAACTTCATTTTTAGACAACAATCAATATGTTCCA
>CALCEI010000195.1 GCA_937900575.1 uncultured Clostridia bacterium | reverse complement strand
AGGAATTTCGCTACCTTAGGACCGTTATAGTTACGGCCGCCGTTCACTGGGGCTTAAGTTCGACGCTTCGATTGCTCTAACATCTCCCCTTGACCTTCCAGCACTGGGCAGGCGTCAGCTCCTATACATCATCTTACGATTTTGCAGAAACCTATGTTTTTGGTAAACAGTTGCTTGGGCCGATTCTCTGCGACCTATCTTGCGATAGGCACCACTTCTCCCGAAGTTACGTGGTCATTTTGCCGAGTTCCTTAACAAAGGTTATCCCGCCAGTCTTATGTTTCTCACATCGTCCACCTGTGTCGGTTTGCGGTACGAGCACTCAATATATATCTAGCAGATTTTCTCGTCAGCGTGAATTCGTGTACTTCGTTACTAAATTCGCTCCCCATCATCAGTTATTGTTAATAATTTGGCGTTCTTAACTACCTAATCCAACTCCTGATTTAGCCACGGATTTCCATCCCCGTGGATACACTATCCTTCTGCGTCCCTGCTTCGACTCTTGGTCTATATTAAGTGGTACAGGAATATCTACCTGTTATCCATCACCTACGGCTTTCGCCCTCAGCTTAGGCCCCGACTTACTCTGGGTGGTTCAACCTTCCCCAGAAAACCTTGGACATTCGACCGCGTAGATTTTATCTACGCTCTCGCTACTCATGCCGGCATTCTCTCTTGTATGCAGTCCACACACCCTTTCGATTGTGCTTCAGCCCGCATACATTGCTCCTCTACCAATGTAAATAAATTTACATTCCTAAACTTCGGTTTACAGTTTTAGCCCCGATTATTGTCGGCGCATACCCACTCGACCAGTGAGCTATTACGCACTCTTTTAATGAATGGCTGCTTCTGAGCCAACATCCTGGTTGTCTATGCGTTTACACATCCTTCCACACTTAACTGTACATTTGGGACCTTAGTTGTAGGTCTGGGCTGTTTCCCTTTTGACTACGGATCTTATCACTCGCAGTCTGACTCCCTGCTATCGATGCGATGGTATTCGGAGTTTGATAAGTTTCGGTAGGCCGCGAAGCCCCCTAGACCATTCAGTGCTCTACCCCCAACTATCTTTACACAGAGGCTAGCCCTAAAGCTATTTCGAGGAGAACCAGCTATATCGAGACTCGATTGGAATTTCTCCGCTATCCACAAATCATCACCTACTATTTCAACAGGAGTGTGTTCGGTCCTCCACAGAGTGTTACCTCTGCTTCAACCTGCTCATGGATAGGTCGTCTCGTTTCGGGTCTACCACACGCAACTAACTCGCCCTATTAAGACTCGCTTTCGCTTCGGCTCCACAACTTAATTGCTTAACCTCGCTACGTACGGTAACTCGCCGGCCCGTTCTACAAAAAGTACGAGATTGCACTGTATTGCTACGTAGTGCTCTCTCTGCTTGTAAACATATAGTTTCAGGTTCTATTTCACTCCCCTCCCGGGGTTCTTTTCACCGTTCCCTCACGGTACTGTTCGCTATCGGTCACTAAATCGTATTTAGCCTTTGGAGATGGTCCTCCTATCTTCGCGCAGGATTCCACGTGCCCCACGCTACTCTGGATACTCATTCACTTGATACTTGTTTCGATTACGAGGCTATTACTCTGTTTTGCCCACCTTTCCAGGTGTGTTCATCTACAAGTACTTCCATTACTTACTGAGTCCAAAACCCCATCAATATTGCTACCAATGGTTTGGGCTGTTACCCGTTCGCTCGCCGCTACTTGGATAATCGTTAATTTACTTTCTTTTCCTTCAGGTACTTAGATGTTTCAGTTCCCTGAGTTCCCCTTGCAACATTATGAATTCATGTTGCAATACTATGGCTTCACCATAGTGCGTTTCCGCATTCGGATACCTACGGATAATTGCTCATTTCAGCTCCCCGTAGCTTTTCGCAGTTAGTTGCGTCCTTCATCGGCGTTTAGTGCCAAGGCATTCTCTATATGCTCTTTGTAGCTTGATCGTCTTTTTGTTCCTTTGATTAATGTTCTTTGGCAAAATTACAAATTTGAAATTGAAAAATATATTGCATATGCAAATTACTCTTCTCGTATTTGTATTTTAAATAAAGTATGCAGTTGTCATTGTTCTTACTATATTAAGAAATGGCTTAAGCCACTATAATATAGGCGATTTTGCGTGTTGGCAAAGTGCCATTTAACGTAAAACGCAAGAATAAGATAACATATTATTGAAATTTTGTCAACAGTTTTTTATAAAAAACTTAATAAAATTTTCAACTTTTTTATATCTTTCGACAAAATAATAAAATATGTATCAAATTAGTCCACGCAAATAAGCGCAAACTGATGCTATGTTACTACAAATAAAAAAAATTTGCAACTAAATTTGCAAACTTTTTTAAACTTTTTTAATTTTGTTTTTTGAGTGTAAAATTATTATGCTCCCAAAGTGTTTTGGTTTTGATTGGAAGGCATTAATTCCACTGATTCACCAACATTTGAATTGGATTTTTTACTTTTAGTAAGGATTGCATTTTCTATTAATCTTTTTAGATGCACCAATTCTTTGTTTGATGCATCGCAATCTTTAAAATTCATTGCATGAGGAAGGTCCAATAAAGCACTTTCGTTGCCAGAAGAGATTACTTTAGACACTATTGCTCTAAATTTAAACATATCTGCAATTTTGTGCTCTACACAATATCTTGACAATTGCTTTGGTTTTAAATTTTGCAATTCACTTGTTAATACAATTTGTTTTTCTGCATCGCGCTTATATGTGTAAAATTCTTCATCTTCACAATCCATAATATCTTTGAAAAGAGATAAATCTATTAACAAGCCAACATTTCCACTGCCTAAACAGTATTCTGCAACTCTCTTGAAAGTTTCTTTATCTGAGGTTTTATGCGTTCTGTAAAAAGCTATGAGTGTTTTAGTTTCACCGGCTTCCCACAACTCTTTTTCATTTACTTGCATTGGTTTTTTATTGAGTTTAACACCTGAAACAATTTCTTTTGCTTCTTTTTCACTGAATTCGCCTTCATATTCAAATTCGTATGGCATATCTTCCTCCTTATATATCCTTATATATTATAGTTTACTTTTCGTCAAAATCTTTTTTTTCAAGAACTCCAGCCAATAGCATCGCTTTTAACTCTGGGCTTAAATTTTCAAGTTCTTGTTTTGTTGCATCGTTTGTAGACCCTTCTGATTGAAAGGTGGGTTGTTCTGCAACTTCTTCTTTAAGTGGTTCTGTTTTTACATCTGTTGGTTCTTCCAATGCTTCTGGTTTGGTTGTTTGCTGTCTTTGTTCTCTTATATACGTTTCATAATCCATAACATCGGCTTGCAAATCGTCTGCAACAGTTGTGTCTTCTTTAACTTCTGGCTTAACTTCTGCTGGCTTGGCGTCGGTTGGTTTATCTTCCACCTTGGTTTTAACTTCACCACTCTTCTTTTTTGGCAAAGACATTAAAATTGCCAACACGGGTATACAACATGCGCAAACAATTAAAATAATTTCCATTGTTGACATGATTTTTACCTCTATCTATTATTTGGACCACCTGGCAAGCCACTTGGCCTTGATGGTCTACTGTCTTTTTCTTCTTTTGCGTTGCTTAATGAATTACGCATGTTTGTATCCGCAACCATGTTTTGCATTTTGTAGTAATCCATAACACCAAATTTGCCTTCTTTCATGGCTGTTGCCATGGCTTCGTGCACTTTGCTTTCTGCAGCCAAGACAATTGCTTTCATCTCTTGTGTCTTTGCCTTCATTTCTTGTTCCAAAGCAAAGGCTTGTGCTTTACGTTCTTCTGCTGCCGCTTGACTTATTCTCTTTTTTGCTTCTGCGTCTTCAATACGCAATTTTGCACCCAAGTTTTCGCCAATATCAACGTCACAGATATCAACAGACAAAATTTCGTATGCTGTTTGCCTATCCAAATTTTGACCAACAATAAGTTTTGAAATAACTGAAGGGTTTGCAACAATATCTGTGTGAGTGTTTGCTTGGCCGATTGCTGTAACAATACCTTCGCCAACACGCGCCAAAATTGTATCTGCATCTGCTGTACCAATTTGTTTATCCAACCTTGCCCTTACGGTTACTTGAGCGATTGCTTTAACTTGAATTCCATTTCTTGCCATTGCTTCAATCCAAGGTGTACGGATAACTTTTGGTGTAACACTTGTTTTAACTGCTTCCACAACATCACGGCCAGCCAAATCTATGGCTTTTGCTTGTTGAATGGATAAATCCAATTTTGCGCTGTGTGCTGCAATTAAAGCATCAACAACTTTATCTATGTTGCCACCTGCCATCAAATGTGTTTCCAAATCTGAAATTGTTATACGCAAACCTGCTTTTTGTGCAACAATGTAAATTTTTACAAGTTTTTTATAATCTACCTTTCTTAACTTCATGCCAATAAGACGTGTCATTGAAATGTGTGCACCAGAAACAAGTGCTTGAAACCAAACTTTGATTGGGACAAGAACAAATATTGCCACAATCACAACCAATATTAAAACACCAACAACAACGGGCATAACCCAACTTGGCACTGCAAGTAACATTGAACTATTCATATATCCTCCTATTCAAACCATTTGCGAACCATGATTGTATTATCACGAATTTCAACAACTTTGATATGTTTGCCTTCTTCAATATAAGAATTTATTGACGCAACATCATAAATCTTGCCACGGATTTTTGCTTTACCTGAAAGGTTGCACACACTGATTGTTTTGCCAGATTTACCAACCAATTTTTTAAGTTCTCTTGGAACACGATTATAATCTGAGCCCAAAGTTGACTTGTTTTCAAACAATCCTGATTGACCCAACATGCCGTATTTGGCACTGATAATCATAACAATAAAGCAAACTATGAAGAAAGCAAGCACCATAAGCATAAGAATCAAGCCTTGCATTGCTGACAATCCTTGAATAAACCTTACAACTATGCCGGCAACCACCATCACTCCACCGGTGATGCCAAAAAATCCAAATCCTGGAAGGAATACTTCAATTGCAAGGAAAATAAAACCTGCAATGAATAATGTTAAGCACACCCAGTTCATTTGAGTGAATATTTCCAAAAATTCCATTTGTTCCATAAAATACTCCTAATAACGTTGGAATTATACAACCAAAATGCCAACTAGTCAATACCCTTTTTTAAATTTTTAAATAAAAAAATCGATTTTATATAATATTATATAATAAAAAAAGGGCTAAATTGCCCTTTGTTTTAGTATACATTTCTATTTTTTTGCATTGTTTAATTTTCTTACAACAATGTTCTTTGCAAGTTTGAGAATTGCAAACACTCCACAGCAAATTAATCCTGCAACAACAAGCCAAAATTTAACTTGTTCTACCACAAAGAAAGTTGCAACCAAACAACCAACAACACCTGCAAACAACAAAAGCAAAAGTACTGTTAAAGTGTTTGCACGCGCCTTTAAACATTTAATTTCTCTGTTTTTATTAACCAAATCTTCTGACATAACCAAATTTGTTTTTGGTTTGGTGTAATCTCTTAAACTTGCACCACAGTTTGTGCAGAATTTTCTATCATTTCTGTTTTCTTGTCCACAATTTTCACAAAACATAATTCGCTCCTTAAATATAAAAATATTATATCAAAAAATTTTGTTTGTTGTCAATGTTTGTTGCCTACTTATTTTCTCTGTAATAATAAAAGAAATATTGCTGTGCATATCCAGAAAGATTGCCATACCTTTTTGTTAAATCCTTGGTTATTTTGCGTCTATCGGTTTCTTGCTTGCCCATAAGGTCATTATACACCTTGTTTATCCAAGTATCAACAGGGAAAACGTCCTTACAATGAAGGCCAAAAAGCATTACGCAATTTGCAACTTTTTCGCCCACACCTTTAAGTGAAAGAAGTGTTTTAAATTGTTGCTCTTTTGATTGATTTTTAAGGTTGAACATATCTGCATCTGTCAATTTTTGAATGGTTTCATACATCTGTTTTGCACGATAACCAAGACCTGCCAAAACATAGTCTTTTTCTGTTGCTTTTTTAAGTTCTTTTAAGGTTGGAAAAGCAAAATAATCGCCTTTGTTTTCGCCAAAATGTTTGCACAAGTATTCCACCGATTTTTTTATGCGTGGAATGTTGTTGTTTGCAGAAATTATAAAACTAACAAGCATTTCAAAAGCATCATTGTTTAAAATTCTTATGCCATACCCATAATCTACGGCATGCTTAAGCATGCTATCCTTTCTTAATTTGTTTTTTATTAATGCATAATCGGTGGCAAAATCAAAAAAGTTATAAAAATACTCAACATTGTCTGTTAAAATTGTAATTTTGTCAGTTGCTGTTATAAGTTCTGCCTTTTTGTCTTTGGAATAAGCGATTGCCCTGTTTCCATCAATGGAATAACGAAAAATTTGCCCACAATTTAAGGTTTGTTCAACGTTGAAATCTTGTGGATTGTGAATAACTATTTTGCCATCAAACTTTTCAATTTTCATTTTTTTGTAAACTTATACACACTAACTGTGCCGTAGTCCCTTCTATCGATTTCAAAAGTTGGATAATTGAATGTAAAATCCAAATCCTTGCTTGTTTCAAAAATGATTTTGCCACCATCATTCAACTTGCTATTGTTTATAATGTAATCTATGGCAAGTTTTCCAAACTCAGTTTTATATGGTGGGTCAAGCAAAAACAAATCACAGGTTGGGCAACTGCTTAAAAATTGCATGTAATCCTTATTTATGATTTTAAAGTTACCTTCCATGCCTTTGCTGTTATCGTTAATCAACTTTATTGCATTTGGGTTACTGTCCACCAAAAACACTTGTTTTGCCCCACGTGAAACACATTCCAAACCAAATGCACCCGTGCCAGAAAACAAATCACACACAACTGCCCCGTCAACATCAAATTGAATTAGGTTAAAAATGGACTCTTTAACCCTATCCAACGTTGGCTTTGTTGTGCTTAAATCAAATTCTTTAAGTTTTCTTCCACGATATTTACCGGATATTATACGCATAATTATATAATAATTTATTTTAAAAAATATTTCAACCTTTTTACCATTGTAACAAAAAAAGGGCACATGCCCTTTTTATTATTTACTTGCTTTTTTTGCTGCTGGCTTTTTTGCAGGAGCACTTGTCTTCTTAGCTGGCGCCTTTGCAGGAGCTTTTGCTGCAGGTTTGCTTGCTGCCTTTGCAGGAGCTTTTGCTGGAGCTGGAGCTTTCTTTGCTGGTTCTGCTTTCTTTGCAGGAGCTTTTGCTGGTTCTGCTTTCTTTACAGGTTCTGCTTTCTTTGCAGGCTCTGCTTTCTTAGCTGGAGCTTTTGCTGCAACAGCCTTTTTTGTTTCTGCCTTAGGTGTTTCAACTTTAGCATGTTCTTCTTTAGGTGTGTGCTCTGTCAAAATTTCGTCTGCAAAGCGTTCTTGAAATTGTCTATCTTTATTATCAACAATAATAAGTACAATAACAAGGACTGCAATGACAACAGCAAGAGCAATAACAATCCACCACCAATTTTGTGAAATAAATTCTAACATAATTAATCCCCTTTTATTTTGTTATTGTTATTTTAACACATAAAAATTTTTAATACAAACATTTTTAATGTATTTTTTAAAAATAAAAAGAGGCAAGGGTTTACCTTGCTCTTTTTTTAACGTTTAGTGTCATCTTTCGAGTGTTTTTCGTAAGTGTTAAGTTTATCAATTACTTCGTTGATCTTGCTTATGTCACTATACTTCTTCCTCTTAAGTCGTGTTACCACTGCTGCCATGATGATTGACATTATTGCTATGCTTGCTACCGCTGTCCCTGCTATGCCTATGATCAATATAGTCATATTCATCTCATTCTTCACTGGCTCCTCAAACACCGCCACTAATGTTATGTTCTCACACCTCGTTGGATCTATGTTGGATATGTATTCTTCTCCTATCTTCCATCCTATGAAGTCTGTTTCTCCATATGCATCACTTAACCTGATGTTTCCACTCTCTATCGTATACCTCGTTGGATTTGTGTGTGTCTCTCCTTCCTTCGTTACATATTGTATGCTGTACTCTATTGGTGTAAACCTTCCTGTTAAGAAGAAGCCTCCACTCTCCATGTGACTTATCTCGCTTATCTCTTCGTCGCCTTTATACCAACCATTAAATGTGTATCCCTTTGCTATTGGTGTTAACAATGGTCTGTCTGTCTCTACTGTGTACTTTGTCGAGTTCCTGTTCTCTACTGTCCCTACCTTTACATCATCTAATATGTATACTATCTCATATTCCTTTAATGTGTATGTCGCATATAAGTTTAAATCTCCTAATCTGCCTTCTGTACTGCTTATCTCTTCTCCTGCGTCATCTACCCATTTTACAAAGTTATATCCTGTCTTACTTACTGATGTAAATCTCTCTATCCTCTCCACTGTATATTCTTTTACATTCGTTCCACTGTCTATCTCTTCTTGCCCATCTCTGTATGTCACTGTATACCTTATTGCTTCAAATCTTCCTACTAAGTTTAAATCTCCTATGTCGTCTTGGATTACTTCTTTCTTCTCTTCTCCTACGTACCAACCTAAGAAGTTGTATCCCTCTTTCATCGCTGGCTTCAATGTTATTCTACTCTTTACTGTGTATCTTACATCTTCGTTTGGATTATCTGGCAATATGTTCTTGTTGTAACTGTATGTTATTGAATAATCCCGTAAGTCATATTTTGCATATACCTTCTTGTCCTCTGTTATTGGCTCACTTATATCGTATGGTATATTAAATGATCCATCATCTAAGTACCATCCTTTAAATTCCATGCCTCGTATGTCTCTTCCTTGCTCTAATTGTACTATATCGTTTTTATGCCACGTTACTTCTCCTTCTAAAATTACTTCTGTCCCAGTGTTGTATAAGTATGTGATCTTCTTAAAGTCATCCTTTATTTTGAATTCTGCATTTATTATGTAATTCTTTAAGTCTGTTGGCTTTATTACTTGTACCTCATTATTTAATCCATCATACCACCCTAAGAAATTGTAGTCCTTTTTCGTTGCTGGCTTCAATGTTATCTCTGCACTGTCTATTGTATATTCTGTTGGATTGTATGCACTGTTCTCTCCACCATTTAAAAAGTATGTTATGTGGTATACTGTCTTCCTTATATCCGCATATAACGTTATGTTCTTTGTTAACCTTGTTATTGTTGTTACTTTGTTCTCGTATGTAGGTTCACTGTACCAACCATTAAATGTGTACCCTTCTTTACTTGCTGGTAACAATTCATACACTTTGTCACTATACCATATCTGTGCTGGATTGTTATTTGTTACTCCTGTAACTTCTCCATAATCGTATGTTACGTCGTATGGTAACGCGTCATATTTACCTATAAGTGTTATGTCTCCTTCTATTTTGTATGTATCAAAGTCTATTGGTGTCTTTAAACTTCCATCAGATAAGAACCAGCCTTTAAATTCTTGCCCTTCCTTGATTGGCCCTTCAACTTTGTCTTCAAAGTATCCAGATGAAATTAATACTGCCCTTTCTGTGTATATTAAATTATCCACTTTGAATGTTACTCCATAGTAGAACTCTGAGTTTAACTTGAATTGTGCTGTAAGTGTTATGTCTCCATAACTCCCTTTTGCTAGATATTTATTGTTATCTCTCTCTACTATGTGTACTGTCCCAGGGTCATTCTCTAATTTCCAACCGTTAAACCTAAAGCCTGTCTTGGTTGCATCATGCAATAATATGTCTTCTTTTTCTATTGTGTATTCTGTTACTTCGTTATTGCTCTGTCCATGGTCAACTGCGTATGTTATTGTGTAATGGTTTATTGTGTATGTCGCTTCTATGTTTAATTGTCCTGTTAACCCATTTGTGTTGTGTATTACTTTGTCTCCTAACTTCCAGCATTGGAATGTATAGCCTGGTATATCAAATCGATCACTCTCCCCAAATGTATATAATGTCTCTACATTGTATGTCCCTGTCTTACTGTAATCGTATGATGGTACATTGCTTGTTACTGTGTAACTGTATGTCACTATATCCCAGCTTGCATATAACGTGTAGTCTCTCTCTACTAGTGTAGAAAAGTCATATTTCTTTTCTTCTAAGTAACTTGTGTCCTTATACCATGCTCCAAATGTGTATCCTGCTCTTGTTGGATCTGCTGGCTTGGTTATCGCTTGTCCATGCTCTACTTGTACTGTGGCTACTTCACTTCCACCTATTGTGTTGAAGATTATGTTGTATTTGTTCAATTCTATTCCAGATATTGTTACATATATGTCTCCATCTATGTCGTCTATCTCGTAATAGTCTTCTCCTTTCTCTAACTCGTGTTCTTCTCCACTCATTGTGTATGCTAATGTTATGTTGGATTTATTGTATTTTAAATCTATAAAGTCTACTACAAACTTTATTGATCCTCCATATACTGGTATTAATGAATCCTCTGCTGCTAATAACCTTACTATGTCTTTATTGTCCCAATTCAATACAAAACTCTTGGTACTCCATTGTACTGTTATCTTATTTAATTTATCTATGTTAGTTAAGTTGATGTTGTTTACTTTTACTGAGTCTTCATCAAACCATCCTTTGAAGTAGTATCCTCCTCTCTCTGCTGTCGGTATGGATATTGTGCTTTGTGGAGTGCTAAATGCATCATATGTTATCTTTAAGTAATATTTATTGTTCTCTTCTATTAAATAACTGCTTGTTCCAGTTATCTCTCCTGCATCTACGTCTAATTCTATTCTGTAATCTGTTGCTGTCCATTTTGCATAGTATGTTTTATCTCCTATGCTTCTTGCACTTATCTCAGATGCTGGGTTGGTAAACCCTGTGTCTGTATACCATCCGCCAAAGCTATATCCTGTCCTGCTTACACTTGCTGTCGTTGGTAATATTACTATGTCATTACTATATTCATAACTTGAAACATATTCATTTATTTCACTGCTTACTGTTCCACCGTATATCCTTACTTCAGATACTGCACTTCCATTCAATACGTATGTTATGCTGTATGTGTTTACTTGCCATTGTGCTGTAAGAAGTAAGTTGCCTGTTGTTCCTTTACTTATTACTCCTATGCTGTTTCCATTCTCCATAAACCAACCTTTGAAGGTGTGTCCTACAGAGGTTATCTTTCCAGATACTGATTCAACTGTTGTGTCTGATGGTAATTCTATTTGATCCTCTATGGTATATTCTGTCTTTACCAAGCCTTTAAGTTCTCCACCATTGGTGTTGTATGCTATGGTGTAATGTATTATTTCCCACTTTGCAACAAATGTCTTATCTCCTGTGTTGCCAGCATTAAATGCTATGGTCTTTGTTAAACCGTCAAATATATATTTATTGTCTGCACCAAGTGGTACGTTTTCAAACCAACCTTCAAAGTTATATCCTGCTTTGTTTACGTTGCTTTCAAGTGGCAAAATTACGGTATCTTCAATTGTATACCTTGTATATATAATTAAGGATGTGTCGGTTGAAATTGTTCCACCGTCCAATACGTATGTGATGTCATAATATATTACATCCCAATATGCAAACAACATTACGTCATCAATAACTGCTGCATCAAAGTTATACGTGTTTGCATCGTATTTATCCACATTGTTTTCTCTTGTTCTTCTGTGCCAGCCGGTAAATATGTATCCAACCTTTTCTGGCATGTCTAATTCTGCTTCAAGCACGTCGTTCAAACTCTTACCGTGTTCAATGGTTATGCTTTGTGGCATGTTCTCACTTTGAGAGTAAGCAACGTCAACTTCTCTTTCTTCAAAACTTACAGTGTAAACATTAATTTTTACGCCCGTAATCTCAACAAAGTACGCTTCTTTAACGTTTTCAATTGTGTAGTAGCCAATGCCACCGTCAATTGATGCAACAAGGGTTGTTTTTGTGCCACTTTCATCAGTTATGACAACAGAAACATTAGCAGGGCTATTTTGTGTATACCCTGTTTTGTATTCAATAAAGAAGGTAAAGGTGCTGTCCCAAGGGGTTGGGTTCAACACGCCTTCTGTAATACCAATTGTATATCCTTCATGTTCAGTAAAGGAAATAACAAAGGTCTTAACTTCCCATTTTGCGTATAATTCAATTGGCAAAACATCTTCAATTTGTTGCAAGGTCAAAAGTCCATATTTAATTTCTGTAACTTTTGCACTGTCAAACTCACTGTTAGTGTACCAGCCAATGAAATTGTATCCTGTAAGTTCAGTCGTAAGCACTTCAATAACACTCTGCTTGTCATCACCAAAGCTGTTAAGAGTAAATTCAACCGTAAATGTGTCTTCATCTGGATCGTAGTATTCACTTTCTTCGTGGCTTCCGCCGTTCAAGTGGTAAATGATGGAATATACTTTTGCTTCAAACACAGCGGCAAGTTCCAAGTTGCTTTCAATTACGTCATCATCTTCAAACTTGATGTCTGTAACATCCACGCCATCCATCACAAACCAGCCATTCCAAATGTAGCCCAACTTATATGGTTTTGTAACTGCTGGCATTGTTGTGCCTTCCACAACGGTCAAAACAAGCACAGTGTTCTCTGCATCGTTGTAGTGCAACTTAAGTGTAAAGATTTGTGCATTTTCTGCATAAGTAATAAGGTTATAGTTGTTCCCCTCACTTGTGTCATAAAGGCGGATATCCAATTCAGGCACATAAACGTTCAACTTGCCAAGCCAAGCGCTTGGTCCAAAGTCTCTTGTAATGTAAGGGATTGCACTTCTTGTGCCCTGGGAAGCAATACCTTCAATAACCACTGCATTAATGTTTTTGCAGAATTCATTAAGTGCACCGTCTTCAAAGGTTTCCACACTTGGTCCAATCACCAAAGATGTAAGGCTTTCGCAGTTATAGAACGCATGTTGTTTAACCGTTTTAATTGCTCCACCCAAAGTAAACTTGGTCAAATTTGGCATAATGTCAAAGGCATAAGGTCCAATTGTTGTGCAACTTTCAGCCAAACTTACGTCAGCAAAACTTGCAGGCACACACAAAACAGTTGTCTTGTCTGCATTGTAAAGGATTCCATTTTCACTTGCAAAGTTCAAGTTGCCTTCTTTAACTGCAATTTCTTCCAAATTCAAGCACCCTGCAAAAACTTCACGTCCCAACGTGGTCAAACTTTCTGGCAAGGTAATTTTTCTTAATGTAACAACCGAACTAAAGGCAAATTCCCCAATTTCAGCAAGTTCACTGTCCTCGGCAAATTCAACGTAATTAAGGTATTTTTCTTGTTGGAAAGCATGTGCAGCAATTGCTTTAACCACGTAACTTATTGTTGCATCATTTTCATCCAACACCTTGTAAGGAATAACAAATGTTGCCAAGCCTTTAATGCTATCCTTGCTTCCGGTAATTGTTGCCTCTTCACCATTAATTGTGAATTTATATGATGTTTCCCAAGTGTTAACCAATTGGCTTTCATCTTGCCAACGCGCATATAAGGTGAAATCTTTTGCAAGTGCACCAGGGAAATACATGTAATTTATGTTTGTAACATCTGGGCTTGTGTACCAACCCCAGAACAAATTGCCTTCCATTGTTGGCTCTGCAATATGTTCACGCACATCATAATCTTCAACTTGGCTTGCAACAATTGTTGCCAAATCAAGTTCCAAACTTGTAATGCCATTTCCACCCCTGTTGTCAAAGGTTATGTAAAGTGGATAAGGTGTAACTTTTGCAATATTGCTCTTGTATGCAGTTTCGTATAAATTTTTATCTTCCCTTGGGTAAATAACTCTGTTTGCACTTTGCAAATTTGTAAGTTGTGCTTTCAAGTGGTGTTCCATATAAGGAATAATCAATTTGTTCAGCAAGTTTCCACTTTTTTGTATATTCATTAAGTTTTTGCATGATTTCCAAGCCTAAAGCTTCGCCTTCTGGCTCGGTTAATTTTTTGCCAATAAGAGCATAAACAGTTTCCCACAAGCCTGCATAACCCAAAGAAATTGTGGAATAGCCTCCATGCAAGTATTTATCAATTTTTTCACCTGGTTTTAACCTAAGCAGTGCACCATGTTGCCACAAAATTGGTGCAACATCAGAAACTGTACCTGTAAGTCGTTCGTGTCTGCATTGAAGCGCCCTGTGGCACAATTCCATACGTTCATCAAAGATTTTCCAAAATTCTTTCATATCCTTGTGTGCAGAAAGTGCAATGTCAATAAGGTTTACGGTTACAACACCTTGGTTAAATCTGCCATAATACTTTGGTTTGCCATTTTCATCAACATAAGGTGTTAAGAAACTTCTGCAACCCATACATGTATAGCAGTGGCCATCGCCGTTTTTCTCAATTTTAAGTTCAAGCATTTTCTTTTCACTGATATAATCAGGAACAAGACGTTTTGCTGTGCATTTTGCTGCAAGTTTTGTTAAATAATAGTACTTGCTGTCTGGGTGGATGTTATCTTCTTCCAAAACATAAATAAGTTTTGGGAAGGCAGGTGTTACCCAAACACCTTTTTCATTTTTAACACCAAGGTAGCGTTGTTCAAGCATCTCTTCAATAATAATTGCAAGGTCTTCACGTTCACGTTCGTTTTTTGCTTCCCCAAGGTACATAAACACGCTTAAGAAAGGTGCTTGACCATTGGTTGTCATAAGGGTAATAACTTGATATTGAATTGTTTGCCCACCT
>CALCEI010000194.1 GCA_937900575.1 uncultured Clostridia bacterium | reverse complement strand
TTATAATGCAATAAAAAAAATTTTCCAAACAAAACACTGCAATTTAACAATAAAAAAGAAAAAATGCAACTTCGTTGCACTTATCTTATAACAACTTTGCCTTCTTGCCAACTTAAAAAGAAATCTTTTAAGTCAGTTTTACATGTTGAAGAAAAACAATCAATCAAATTTTCTGGCACGACATTTTTAAATTTGTTTTGCTCAAAATAATGTTTTAATGAAGCAATGAAATTATTTTTGCCAACAAGCTGATATAAACTATCATACATCAACACACCTTTAACATATGTGCAATAAGTATACTCTGGTTCTGTATCATATTCATCAACTGCACGCATACTTGTATCCAACGATCCCAAAACATCTTTATAAACACTCACAAACAAAGAATAATTTTCCTTATATGAATCCACCATTTTTTTATGTGTCATGTTGTAACCGTCTGCATAATCATAAAACAAAACTGTGGAATATTCTGTAAGTGCTTCGTCCAACCAAGGATACGTAAATTCGTCGTTACCAACCATGCTGTACCACCACTGATGCGCTGTTTCATGCACAATTACGTTTAAATAATCATCCAAGTTATCCACATCGTCACTTACCATAATCAACATTGGATATTCCATGCCACCATAAACAAAATTTGTTTGTGCAATGCAAAATTTTCCGTATATGTATTGTCCAAAAAGTTTACTGAATATGTTTATTGCATCAACTCCCGCCTGCAAAGATTTTTCTTTGTTCTCATCATCAAAATAATAATATTCAATGTCAACATCACCGCATTTTTTACTTATAATTTGGTAGTCTTCACTCATCACAAAAGCAAAATCTCTAACTGCTTTTGCTATAAAATTTGTTTTTGTTTTGCCTTCACTTGCATTTAAAATTTTCTTTTCCCCAGTTCCTGCAATTTTAAGCGAGGAATCACACAAAATTTCCACGTTATAGTTTGCAATATCACTGTAAAATGGATCTCCGTTGCTGTTATAAGGTTTTGTTGAAAATTCTCCGTCTTCAAACACACAAACAACGGGGTAAAAATTTGCAAAATTTATTGTGCTTTCGCCAAAGCCAAATCTATGCAAACAATTTGGCAGTGTCAATGTCGTTTCTATGCTTATTTCAGCACAATCATCAGGCATCAAGCTTGCATCTAAAGGGACACATAAAATGCCATTAAATTCACCCTCATAACACACTGCTTCGTCATGGCCATTTTCAACAACTCTCACAACTTCAAATTCGGCATAATCAAGCCCGTTTGGGTAAGCATTATTCATGTTTGTCATGCCAACAACCTTGTTTGTTGCACCTTCTTTAAAAAATTGAGGATAAAGGTGGAATTTTACACTTTTAAGCACACAATTTGTTGTGTTTCTAAAGCAAACATCTGTTTTTACGTTGGCAGTTTTTGTTTCCAAATCAAAATCAACACTTATGTCATAAGTGTTCAAATTTTTGCTTAAACTTTCAATTTCGTTTTTGTTTCCACAACCGCAAAAAGCAATGGCGCCAAAAACCACAAAAGCAAGCAAAAAAACAACTTTAAATTTACTAAAAAATTTTTTCATATAAAATTATATTTTTGGCATGTCCAAAACAGAACAAAAAACAACAAAATTTTGGATGTCCACAAAGAAAAATAAGTTATCCACACTAAAATTAAGTTATCCACACACATTTTGTAAACTTGTGGACAACTTTTTAGTTTTTTGTTTTACAAACAATAAGTTTTGTGTTAGCATTTTAATCGTATGACATTTTGTAAATTTAGTCCAAGTTATAAAACAAATAATAAAACAATCCTTGACAACACTTTTATCAGTGATTATATGCCAAAAGCGCCTGATATGTGTGTCAAGGCATATTTGCTTGGTTTAAGCAAGTGCGCAGATGCCGAAGAAAATGAAAATTCACTTGCTTATTTTGCTAACACGTTAAAAATTTGTGAAGAAGATGTAATTTCCCTTTTCAAGTATTGGGAGGATATGGGCCTTGTTCAAGTGCTTTCCACCAACCCAATTGAAATTAGATATTTGCCAATAACAACTGCTTCCAGCATAAAGAAATACAAAGTTGATAAG
>CALCEI010000193.1 GCA_937900575.1 uncultured Clostridia bacterium | reverse complement strand
ATTTTATCCGTGTCGATGTGTTTTTTATAATTCATATAAAATATTTTTTAAAAATCGTTAAAATAAAAATCAAGCTGTTATTGGGTTTAAATTGCCAATTATTAAGCGTTACGTATTTACAAACAGGCCACTTTAATTTGAAAGATTTTTTTAAATCATTACACATCAGTCTTTCGCTTCTGATGTCTGCAGCATTCCTGTAAACATACTTCCTAAAGTCTTTGTCTTTTTCTAGCTTTTTGAGGATCGTTGGGTAAACACATAAATGGCCAATGCGCAACTTGCCTAACATCTCAACCATTGGATTATCTAAATAAGCCATCATGTAATTAAACAAATCAATGCTGCCATCGTAACCCATGTATTTAAAACGTTCATCCTGTTCAATGACCTCATATGCTCTTGTTAAGCAGAAGAAATCTCTTTTTTTGTTGAAGATAGAAAGCAAATAGTATATAATTTGAAAAGTAAAAAAACAAAAAAGTTGGCAAATTGCCAACCTTATTAATCTAACATTTTTGATATTGTTTCTTCAAAATTTGCAAATGCAATGTTTGAATAATCTGGTGCAACCTTAAACACCAATTCTTGTTTTGTGATTGGATGAACAAACTCCAATTTGTATGCCCACAAACCAAGGTTGCCAACATTGGTTTTATCTCCATATTTAAAATCTGCAAAAATTGGAGTGTTAAGTTGCCCCGACATCTGCACTCTAATTTGGTGGCTTCTGCCCGTAAGTAAATCAACGTCAATTAATGTGAACTTGTTTTTGGTTTCAATTACATTATATTCAAGCACTGCTTCTTTGCTTCCTGCTTCCAACTTTGGAGCAATGTGTACAGTGTTTGTTTTTTCGTCTTTCTTTAAATAAGCAATCAACCTATCAGTTACAATTTGTGGCCTACCGTTTACAACGCACAAATAATGTTTATGCATTTGCTTGGTTTTAAGTTGGTCGCCAAGTCTTGATGCTGCTTTGCTTGTTTTTGCAAACACCATAACACCACCCGTTGGTCTATCTAACCTGTGCACCAATCCCAAAAACACGTTGCCAGGTTTATTATCACGTTCCTTAATGTAGTTTTTAATTATGGTAAGCATATCAATATCTTTGCTTTCATCTTCTTGCACAGAAATATTTTGTGGTTTAATCACCACAATAATATGGTTGTCTTCATAAATAATTTTTGGTTCAATTGTCATGCTAATCCTTAAATACTTTAATTGCACTGCAACCACATGGTAACACAATGCCTTTTTCTTCTGTTGGCAAACCAACTTCGTAGCAATCTGTTTTGCCACCTTCAATTGTAGAATTCAAAATGTTTGCCATAACGGTTGGTTGAAGACCTGTTGTATAACTGTTAATAAGCACCAAAAGTGGATTTTTGCTCAACACCTTACTGCAAAGTTTAACAAAATTATAAATGTTATCTTCAATCTTCCATGTTTCGCCGTTTGGCCCACGTCCAAAAGATGGTGGGTCCATAATAATCACATCGTAGTTGTTTCCACGCCTAATTTCACGTTCAACAAATTTAATGCAATCATCTTGAATATATCTAATGTTGTCAATTCCGTTTAGTTTTGCATTTATTTTTGCAACATCAATCATGCTTTTTGCTGCGTCAACGTGGGTTACACTTGCCCCTGCCAAAGCACAGCAAATGCTTGCTGCCCCAGTATATGCAAACAAATTTAAAACTTTAATTGGCCTATTTGCACTCTTAATTAAATCTGTCATCATATCCCAATTAACTGCCTGTTCAGGAAAAAGGCAAATATGCTTAAAACTCATTGTTTCAATATGAAATTTTACACCCTTTCTTTCAATAACAAAAGAAGATGGCAAACGTGCGCTTTTTGTCCATTCACCAGATTTGTTTGCTGTACGTTTGTAGCACGCATCAACTTTTGTTGATAAATGCTTATCCACATTCCAAATAACCTGTGGGTCTGGACGCAAAAAAGTATATCCACCAATGTTTTCAAGTTTTTCACCGTTTGCAGTGGATATAATTTTATAGTCTTTCCAATCAAGCGCAACTTTCATCTTAATAAACGTCCAAAATCTTTTTCATATCAATGAT
The DNA here is from genome assembly GCA_937900575.1 of uncultured Clostridia bacterium. Taxonomy (GTDB): domain Bacteria; phylum Bacillota; class Clostridia; order Christensenellales; family UBA1242; genus Onthoplasma. The sequence continues at coordinate 15,489 of CALCEI010000193.1, read as the reverse complement.
ATCAGCATGACTAATGATTCCAAGTGGTTTGCCCGTTTCTTTACCATCTTTGGTTATTAAAATAATCATCAGTTTACGGTCATTTTCAAAATAATTCATAGCTGCATCAATTGTCAAATTTTCATCGGCAACAATAAAGTAATAGTCATCACCCATTAAACTTATAATATTGCCAACAGAAGTGTTTTCAATGTATTCTTGCAAATCAACATGCTCTGCCACTTTGTTTCCAAGCACATTCAACAATTTCCTTGCATTAATAACACCCAACAACTTGTTATCTTCATAAACAGGCAAATTGCTGTACCCTGTACGTGCCATAAGTTCCATAACAACAGAAATTTTTACATCAGAAGCAATGGTAATAACTTCCTTGTTGCCAACACGGTCAATGGCATGTGGTGGTTTGGAAATTAATTGTGCCAAATTTTCAATTTGTTCAACAATATCATCATGTGGTTCTGCAATTGTAATTTTGCTGTTACCACTGTGAATAATTGCGTTTCTTAATCTACCAAAATCAATTAAATCTTCTTCATATTTTCTTACAATTGAATTTAAAACGACACTTCTTCTAACAACATCAGAAAAGGACATACTGCGTTTAAAATCATAAATTGAACGCAAACTATAGTCAATTGTATTGTAGGCTGTAATAAATCTTTCTGCATTGGTAGTTTTCATATTATCACCTCGTTGTTATTATTATAACAAATTTGATGTAACTTTTACAAATAAATTTGTTTTGTTTTAAAAAACTATTGTATTTTTTTTATGTTTAGTATATAATATTCGTGAGTTGTACAGGACGGGGAGTTAGTGGTGCCCTACACCTGAAATCCACTTTAGCAGGGTCTATGTGCTTTACGCGGGGCAAACTTGTTTGTGTTGAGTAACTTTGTTGTATGTTGAAATTAAGGTCTTATACAATGTTGCCCTACGAACCATGTCAGAGCCGGAAGGCAGCAGCATTAAGAAGGATACAGCGTGTGCTATAGGGTTGCTTTGATGGAGTGCAATATAGTTATGCCAGCAAACAACTTGTTTCAGATTTGGCACGTACAATTCACCAAACAAAAAACCGAGTGTTTTAACTCGGTTTTTTTTAATCTTTGCTATATTTATCTTTAATAATTGTATACTTTTGTGCATATTGTTTGCAAAGTGCCCTAATAAACAAGGCCGTTGCAATGGCAATTGGCACAACCAAAATTGCCATATAAACAAGGGAAGTTTTTCCATAGTTATCGCCGTAACCAGAAAGCAGATTTGCATAAAGCATACTTATTAAAGCATAGCCCAAATACTCTACCGTTGTCCTTATGGAATATGCTGTTTCAATATCCTTTGGCTCAATGCATACTTGCATGTAGTTATTAACAAAAATTCTGCAAGGGGCAAATATCATACCTTCAATAAATGAGAACACAATAATAATAATCAAGGTTACAATTGATGTTGGATTTATTAAATATGCAACACCACAAATAACAAAACTTACAACCGTCAATGTGGTGAACAAAATTATGCTTCTTACCCCATATTTAAGGTCAAGTTTAAATTGGTACCTACTTGCCAATGCAGAGCATAATTTATATGCAGCATAAACATAACCAAACAACCACATAGGGAAATGTCCCCCATCCATCATTTGTTGAAGATATGTTTTAAAACCTGAACTAACAATGGAAAGTGTGCCACGCATAATAAACATAAACGCAATCAAGAACACAAAGAATGTTGATCCAAGAATTTTGAAGATGGTATTTTTACCTTTCTTCTTTTTCTTGTTTTCTTCACTTTTTGCTGTTGCTTCAACTTTAATGTTGGATTTTTGGAATTTATCTGGGTCAGTAATAAATAAAGACCAAATTTCTGCAAACACAACCACACCAAAAGATGCCCAATAGCATGCAAAAGGATTCCAACTATAAACATATGTAATCAAAACAGCACCAACAGCTTCCAGCACATAAACCATGCTTAAACCATTGCCATAAACACGTTGATAATCTCCATCACGTTTAAGTAAATGTAAAGAATTTGTAAGCGCAGTGTTTGATTTTATTCCACAAACAATGTAACCAAAAGATAAAAAGAATTGTGCACACGCAAAGACCAAGAAGTTTCCTTTTGGCCCGAAAATACAAATAAGCAAATAAACCATGTATCCAACCAAACCAATTTGTGTTGCCAAAACCGGTCTAACTTTTGTGAATAATTTTGTAAGTGGAATACAAATTATGCAACCAATAAACATCAAAATGGAATCCAACATAATAATATCTGAATAACTTAATTCTTTAATATCGTGGAAAAACATTGTGGAAATTGTCCACACAAAAAACACGTCCCATGCCAAAGCAATGAACAGTGGGCTCATTTTAACGTTTCTATTTAATGCAGATATCTTACGTGCTTCATCCATCATTACTGATATTCTATATTAAAATAAAAAAAATCACAAATATTTAAGCATATTTTGTGATTCTTTTCTTATTATTTTGCTTCAAACAAGTTTTTTCCGGCACTTATTTCAACAATAAGTGGCACAGTAAGGTGAACAACATTTTCCATTTCATCCTTCAAAATTGTTTTAACAACTTGTTCTTCACCCGGGTGGCAATCCACAATAAGTTCATCATGAATTTGCAAAATCAACTTACTTTTTAAGTTTGCTTGTTGCATTTTGTTAAGCACACGCACCATGGCAATTTTAATGATGTCACTTGCACTTCCTTGAAGTGGCATGTTTTTTGCAGTGCGTTCGGCAAAACCACGCATGTTGTGGTTGCCAGAATTGATGTCTGGAATATGGCGCACTCTGCCCATAATTGTTTTTACATAGCCCAATTCCCTTGCCGTTTCAATTTGCTTTTCGCCATATGCTTTAACTTCTGGGTAAATTTGCATGTATCTATCAATAAATTCCCCTGCTTCTTTTGGAGAATTGCCCAAATTTTGACTTAATCCATATGGGCTAATTCCATAAATAATGCCAAAGTTCACTGTTTTTGCAACACGGCGCATGTTCGGTGTAACTTCATCAAAAGCAACACCAAAAATTTTGCTTGCAGTTGCAGTGTGCACATCTTTGTTGGAAAGGTAATCTGCAATCATGTTTTTATCACCACTGAAGTTGGCAATAAGCCTAAGTTCAATTTGGTTATAATCGGCACTAATAATGCTTCCACCTTCAAAAGCACTTACAAACATTTTTCTTAAATTTTTGCCTTCATCATCACGGATTGGAAGATTTTGTAAGTTTGGCTCTCTGCTACTCAACCTTCCGGTTGAAGTTGTGCGTTGCATATAGGTTGTGTGAATTTTCCCATCACTTGCAACACAAGTTAGCATACCGTCCAAATACGTGCTTATTAACTTTGCAATTTTTCTATAACGCACAATAAGTGGCACAATTGGGTGCCTATTGTAAATTGCATTAAGCACTTCAATTGATGTGCCCTTTTTGCCCTTGTAACTTATGCCCAACTTTTCAAACAAAATTGTTTCAAGTTGCTTTGGACTTTTTATGTTAAATTCTTCACCAGCCATGTCATAAATTTGTTTTGTCAAACTGTTTAATTCCACATGGTAAGTTGCACTCAAATTTCTAATTTCATCTGCATTAACTTTTATGCCAACCTTTTCCATTTCAAACAAAACTTTTACAAGTGGAAGTTCAATGTCTTTGTATAAATCAAACTGTGCATTTTCTTTAAGTTTTTTCAAGTAAATTTCTTTTAAGGTAAACAAAGCACCACAGTTGCTTACGCCTTCCAAACTGTTAAGTTTTGTTGCTTCTTCCAAAGTGATTTCTGCGTCCATCTCGTTGGCAATGTAAATTGCAATGGAAACATCAAAATAATTCTTAAGTTCAATGCCATAAAAACTCAATTCATGCATCAAAGCTTTACAATCAAAACAAATTTTTTCTGTGTCACTTTCAAAAAATTCTTTAATTTTTGTTAAATTTTCATTAAATAATGCAGAATTCTTGTATAAAACATATTCAACATCTTTCACGCCAAAGGTAAAACTTAAATTATCTTCATAAACTGCAACCGAATTTTTAAGTGCACCCAACATCTCCGTAACATCAGCGCTTGAATTTATTTCTTTGGTTGCAACTTCCTTAATTTCAAAATGTGTTTGCTCTAACTCTGCACCAGTTAAATCAAAAAGTTCACTGCGTGTAATTAAACTTTTAAAATCTAATTCATGCATCAAATCATAAACTTCTTTATTGAAAGGTGTTTTAAACAAACAATCTTCCAAACTATATGGCAATTCAACATCAACTTTAATTGTGGCAAGTTCATGTGAAAGATATGCCATTTCTTTGTTTGCCAACAATTTTTCTTTGGTGGAACCGGTAATTTCATCAATGTGTGCATAAATGTTATCCAAGTTTTGATATTGTTGAAGCAACTTTTGTGCGCCAACTTTTCCAATTCCTGCAACACCAGGAATGCAATCCGAACTATCCCCCATAATAGATTTCATTTCAATAACTTGGTATGGCTCAATGCCAAATTCTTTTTTAAGTGTTTCAGGGTCAACTTTAAGCACATTAGAAATACCCTTTTGTGTGAACCAAACAGTTGTGTTGTTGTTAACCAATTGGAACAAATCTCTATCCCCAGAAATCAAAATAAATTCTTCATCAAATTTGCGCGTGAAAGAACCCACCAAATCATCTGCTTCAATTTCAGGTTGCTCAACCACCAAAATACCCATTGCTTTAAGAAGGTTTTTAAGAATTGGCAACTGCACTGCCAAATCTTCTGGCATGTGGTCACGGTTTGCTTTATAACCATCATACATATCATGCCTAAAAGTGTGCTTGCCGGCATCAAAAACGCAAACCAAGTACTTTGGTTTTTCTTTTAATGTTAAGTTAAGCATCATGTTAACAAACCCAAAAACTGCGCCACAAGGTTTGCCAGATAAACTTCTTAAAGGTGGCAAGCCATAAAACGCACGGTTTATTAAACTGTTGCCATCAATAACAACAAATTTTTCCATATCAATATTATACCACAAACAAACAAAAAAACAAACAAATGTGTGTTTCAAAAATATAATAAAATCTCTTGCCAAATTTAAATATTTATGTTATATTAAATGTGTTTTAAGCCGAAGTGGCGAAATGGCAGACGCACAAGACTCAAAATCTTGCGATAGCAATATCATGAGGGTTCGACCCCCTCCTTCGGCACCACGAATAGTCTAAATCGAATAACTCGGTTTAGACTTTTTGTTTAACAGATTTATATATAATACACCTTAATGTAAGGAGAAAAATATGAAAATAGAAACAAATAGACTAATTTTAAGAGAATGGACAGACAATGATGTTGACGCCTTAATAAACGGATTGAATAATTATGATACTGCAAAAAATTTAACAGTTCCATTTCCATATACTGAACAAAACGCTAGAATATTTATTAATAAAAGCAAACAAAAAGCTGATAGCAAACATTTTCATTTTGCTATCACATTAAAGAATACAAGCAGAGTTATTGGTGGAACCAGCCTGTCAATTAAAGATGAAAAAAATGCAGATAATGGTGGTATTTGGCTTCATAGAGATTATAAAGGCAAAGGTTATGGCACGGAAGTTTGGGCAACTATGGCAAAAGTTGGCTTTGATATTATTGGTCTTGATAAAATTATAAGTGGATACTATGAGTTTAACAAAAATTCTGAACACCTACATAAAAAAGTTGGATTTAAACCTATTGGCGAAGATATGGTGTTTTGCCCAACTCTTAATAAAGAAGTAAAAGAAATCAAAGTAAAGTTATCACACGAAGATTTTAAAAGTTTTTACAACTCACAAAACTATAAATTTATAATAATAGATGAATAGACTTGTTTTGATGCACCAAAAGACCTTATGGTCTTTTTTTTGTTTAAAAAATCGGGCATTTGCCCGACTTTTTTATTCTGCTGTTTTTGTTATTTCTTTTTCTTTATCTTTTTTCTTAATGTTGATGATAATTCCAACAATGGCACTAACCATCAAACCAAATTCCAAAATTGCGCCAACATAACTTGTTATTAAAATTAAATATATAATATTTAATAAATTCCTTAAAAGTGACCCACCTTTAACAAAAACAACGTTGTTAAACACCATACCAAACAAGTAAACCAACATGGAAAACATTGGCAAAAGTGAAATTGCGCCACCCCATGTGAAGATTGTTGTTACAATGGTTGCAACGCATGTTACAATAACTGCATATTTAACGTATTTTTGTTTGTTAAACTTTTCCAAAAAATATGTTACAAGCAAAAAGGCTGCATCAATAAAAATAATTATGCTACCTGTTAATGCACCCAACACCAAAAGGTGACTTGCATACAACACATCAGAAAAGAAAAGGAATAAAACCAAACCCAATTTCTTTTTGTTTAGCATTGAACCAACATACAACAAATCTGATATTCCAACCAAAACTTGTGAAAAAATATACATATGTACCTCACTACATATGTATACTATCATAAAATTCACTTTTAATCAAACCATTATTTAATGTAACTGTTTATGGCTTCTTCACGCAATTTTTGATATTCTTCTTCGGTTATCATACCACGTTGTTTAAGGTCTTCAAGTTCTTCAAGTCTTGTGGTTAAATTTTCCTTTATGCGTTCAATTTCATAATCAACAACATCAATATCGCCGTTTTCTTTTGGTTTTTCTTCTTTAACTTTGTTAATACGTGCAAAACGTGCGTTGTTGCTTACAACAATTTCCACCCAAAAACTCATAACCCATGCAACAAGGTTGTTTAAAATGTTTACAATGGCAATCCAAAAGAACAACATGTTGTGTTTGCAAATTTCTTTAACAGGTTTTGTTCTAACAACCAAATAAAATATGCCAGTCCCCAAAGAAAGTGCAATCTCAATGCTATCAACAACAATGGCATATACATTATATTCATAAACAAACAAATCTAAACACAATGTTCCAACAGAAAACAAACCAACTGCCAAACAAATTATTCCTGCAATCAATAATGTCTTTTTTACATTTCCCATAAAATTTCTCCTGTATAATATAGTATATATAATTTAACCTTTAATAGCCAATTTATGTCATTTCTTTAAATAATAATAAACAAAAGGTGAAGTTTTGTCAAACATATAAAAAACTCGGGCATTCCTGCCCGAATCTTTTAACCGTGTATCTCTTCTTCAGCTGTGTAGTATACTGCTATCTCTACGTCTGCATATATCGTCATCTCTATCTCTACATTGTCCCCATTCTTGCTGCCTGTGTATACGTCGTCTTTGTCCATCTTTGGATATCCGTCTTCGCCTACTTGAATCACTCTCTTAGCTCCATCATTGCCTGTTATCTCTATCCTCGTTAAACGCTTCGTCTTCTCTCCATCTACTCGTATTGCTATGCTTACTGTCTCTACGCTTAAGTACTCTGTAGATATCTCGTCTATCTTGCCATCGTATGTGGCTTCGCCACCTTCTTCGTAACTCTTATCCCAGTATGTGCTGGATTCTACCGTCACTCTAAATGACGCCTTGGATACTTTAACCACTATCTCTGTATCTTCCTCTAATGTAATCTCTTCTCCACTCGTCGCATGCTCCACTTCTATTACATATTTGCCTAAGTATCCTTCAGATATGTTGAACGTAAATGTAAACTTGCTGCCCGCTGTGTAATACTTCGTTCCACCTAACTCTATTCCACTGTCTGTACTGTATTCTAATTGCTTTAAGCCTTCAGTATCACTCTCGCCGTCTATCACTACACTTAATGCATATTTTGGTATGCTGTGTACTTTTATCGTGACTGTGCTTCCTGCACTCCTTGCAAGTAATTCAGATGTTATCTCTATTGACTCACCTTCTATCTCGTACTCTATACCAGAGCCTACATAATAGTAACTGCCTAACGCCTCAGTATCATTCTCGGTGTGCCTTATCCTTACTCTGTCGCCTACTACTAAATCTGTTAAACTCGTCTCCCCGGCAATATCGTTCGTCTCAAGTGTATAATACTCTCGAATACTCTCTTCTAACTCTAACTTCACATTTACTTTCGTCTTTATGAAGTTTATCGTGTATATGCCCTTGTCTCTCTCTGGATTAAATGATGAACTTATCTCTATCTTGCCTCCATCAAGATCTGCACTCTCCCTTGTAACTCCATGCATGTAACTTCCTGCATATGCATATCCGTACCCAGACTCTACCTTGACTTCAACTTTACTGCCTTCCGTTATCTGTCCAGATAACTTGTCTTGCTCAACTCCATCTACGTATAACGTCAACCTTCCATAACCTTCTTCTGTCATGTTCGACGTTATCAGTATCGTCTCACTGGCTGGACTTGTTATGTATACCTCATACCTTATGTATCCTCTGGCATAATCTTCAGCCGTTACTTCGTATCCAACACCATCTCCAATAGGCATTCCTTGCAACTTCACTTCGTATGTGTACTCTGTCTGCTTCATGCTTATCTCATGGCTCAATGTGCTACCTAACTCCGGCTCTCCATATACCTTTATGCCGTCAGTTATCTCTGCTATGGCTGCCTCTGTCGTGCTAGCAAAGTCTAAGTAATACGCTTTCTCTACCCTTAATACATTAGGTATAAACCTTACCTCTATTTCACAGTCTCCTGTTACTTCAAATCCAGACGCATCTATCTCTTCTCCATCTATCTCGTAACTTACTCCACCGTAATATATACTATCGTATTCTGCACTTATCTTGTTCGTCTGTCCTGCATAAGTGTACCCTGTAACTGTCTCGTCTATCCTGTTGCCTACTACCTCAAGCTCAGTCGTGTATCCACTGTCTAATATTACTTTCCTGTCACTTGCATATGTGTCTTTGTCCATGCCAACAACTTTAAGCCTTACTGCATATATCTCTCTCACTTCTAAGTTGAAATATATTACCCTGTTACTTGTTGGTATTATGCCCCCAGCTACACCGTTTATCACTAACTCTGCCAATTCACTTCCGTCTATTGTGTATTCCTTACTTGGCTTTGTATTTAACTTGAAACTGTATGTCTCTCCATACATAGTCTTTACATCTGGTGTCTTTGGTGTGTATCCATAACTCTTAAGCACTGCATAGTCTACATGTGCTCCATCTCTTCCGTATCTGTATACATAACCTTTGTCTGTCGTAAATGTAAAGGCTCCACCTAAATTTACTGTACCATCTCTTAATCTCCAGCTTTCATACAATACACGCCCTGTGTCACCTTCTATGTCAGATATGACAACAACTTTAAACGCTATCTCTTGTGTGCTTACGTCTATCGTGCCCATCTCTTCTACATCTGCAACATTAAACTCTTCGTCTGCACCTTCTCCATCTGCATAATAATAATGCTCCCTTAACCATGCGCCAGTTAAGGTCAATGTGTATGTCTGCTCTCCATCTGCCTCATAACTCTGTAATAAAATACTTGTATTCTCCAATACAAACTTAAATGCATCGCCTTTTAATTCGTATCCGTCATATGCCCAGTATTTTATGCTTATGGTGTCTCCTAAACTTATGCCCTCTACCTTACATTCATCTTCTTTGTGCTCACTTTCATTGCCTTCTTTGTCTGTATACAAAATGTATCCGTGCTCTTTGTCTATGTGCGCACTCATTCCATATACTATCTTCTCAAAGTTGGCTCCGTATTCTAATGCATATCCGTTATCGTAACCATTTATCTCTTCTATCTCGGTTAAATATCTGTCTCCTGCTTCAACTCTCTCAAAGTAACTGTCCTTGCTCCTGTATCCTACCATGTCATCAATAAGACCAGCTTTAGCTGCTTCACTATCTTTACTTTGATCGTATACCCTTATCCTTAAGTCTACTCCGTCAAATACAGGTATGCTCGTCGCTACATTGCCTGTATCATCAAGTACTAATCCATCTAAGTTGTCTAACCCTGGGAAACTTGCTGGTAACTCTTCGTATCTGTAATAAAATACTCTCTCTTCTTCTCCAACTTTGTTGTATACTGCTATGTAATTTGCACTCGTGTTGTCCTCTGTCTCTGGATCAATTACCTCTATCGTAATGTATCCGTATCTGCCACTCATGCCATTAAACATCGTGTCTACTCTAAGTGTGTATACCTTCCTGTAATATGTGCCTGCCCAATCTATTCTGCTATTGTCCGTTGATGAATATCCATCTGTATAATACCATAACTCATCACCTGTCTCGTTAGCTATGTAATAGTTGTCCGTACTTACTGTCGCTCTGTGCTCTTCGGTAAAGTTGGACGTCTTGTATAAGTAATTCTTGCCATATCCTAAATTCCTTGACCCATCTCTATCTTGCTCTAAACAACTGTCTAAATTCGTCCAACATATTAGGTACTTCTCTTCTGTTATCTCTGTCTCAAATACAGGCAATCTGCCAGTTATATGTCCATTGCTTAAGTATATGTACATCACTTCATCATCTGTGTATATTTTCCTGAATAAACCTCGTACCTTCTCATTGCCACTCGTCAAATTTAAACCAGCTACATACTCGTCTACATAGTCTTTATAGAACTCGTCTATGTATGCCTCTATGTCTGCATAATTAGATCCCTTGCCTGCCTCTTTGTATGCCTCGTAACCTAATGCTACACTCTCAACTGTATATCTGTTAAGTGCGTATTCCTTGGATCCGTCCATTACATAATCTGTCTTATCTGCGTCTACTTCATGGTCTGTACCTAACGCTTTCCTGTTTCCACTAAAGTTCTCTTGGTATGTGCCTAAGTTCACTCGGTATATGTTGTCTACTAAACATCCTTCTGTATTTAACTGAATGATGTATCTCCTATCTTCTGTGTAATCATAAACTTCATGACTCAATTCGTGGTAGTTCCATTCTCCCGACTTAACAATTATACTGTTCCCTTCGTCTGTCTTTAAGTACGCTATACTCTTACCATCTATTTCAAATTTGTCTAATTGGTTTAATACGTACTCTCCACCATATGTTATGTCAGTTGATGCTAATGAATCTTCACCATTCTTTGCTTGTATCTTCACTGCTTCCCATACCGGCTCTATGTGTATCGTTAATCCACTTAACTTGTTGTCACCATATAAGAGCCCATCAAGATAATCTGCAAGTACTGCAAAACTCATGGCCTTGCCTTTAGCAGGTACTAAGATATCTATACCTGTGTATGCCTCTGTACCTTGATTACTCCAACTATCTCCACCGTTTACAAAATAATATACCTCATATCCTTCGTCTAACTCGTATTGACAATATACCTTGTATCCTATTACTTCGTATCCGTAATTGTATATGCAATATTCATTCTCTGCTGGTTCGTAATTTGAACCTTTATAGAACGCTTTCCCTGCGTTCCCTGCAAATGCTGGACCTTCGTCTGATGCCTTTACATTAAATGTAATTGAACTGTTGTCTCCACTCTCTTCGTAACTCTTAATGCCAAATTCGTCTGTTGGACATTCCCATAATGGCTCTTGTGAACCTTCTGCATCTACTGCTAAAATATAACTGAACCCCCACCTTATTACTAGTTTTGGCTCGTCTCCTGTGGTTGTCCAATCTCCATAACTGCCTTTCTCTATTCCTGTAACAACATAAAAACTTTGCCCACGTAAGTTCGTTACTGAGATTGTGTCACTTAATTTAAATACTATCCTTACTTCTTCATCTTCTATTGTAAGGGTCTTATCTGTTGCGTCTGAACTGCCATACTCTGTTGGTATGAGCCAACCATTAAATATGGAGTTTGAATCTGCTTTTTTTACAGTTTCTTCGTATACAGATCCTGTACCTGAACCAAACCATACTGTGTTTGTCTCTGATTCAACTGTGTATGTCTTCGTCTCTGTTATGTATTCACTTGTTATGCCGTCTGCATCTTTCGTGTAGTATACAAAGTCTATCTCATATTCAATTGGGTCGACTGTGACTTTTATTGTTATGTCTCTTGTCACTTCACTTAAGGTTGAAGGGTTGACTTCAACACCATTTGCATAACACTTTAATGTTACATTTTCGTATCCATGGTCTATTGTCCATGTGTTCTTTCCACTGAAATCTTTTACTTCGTTGTTATTTCTCTGTTTGCCTGAAATATCCACTGTTGTGTTGGAAATATCTATGCTTGCTCCGTGCCCTATGCCCTTTAATTCCAAACATTCATCTGAATTCATTTGCCAAGTTCCACCTTTGGCTTTACCTGTTGAACTTGTGGACTCAAATTTTATTGTGTGACCAACATATTGGTATACTGCTGTTATACTTACATTGCCATTGATGGTTACACTGTCACCAACATTTGCCAAAACATATTTTGACCCTCTGCATGTAACAACAAAACCTAACAAATTGGTGTAACAACTTGCATTCTTATCTACGTGCACAGTGGTATTGCCAATGGAAAGTATGCCATATGTTGAATTTACCTTGGCACTCCATGTGATTTTTGTGCCTGCCATAATAGATGCAGGTAAATTTGGAACGCTTGTCCATGTGGCACATTCATTATTACTCAATGCTGTGCTTGTTGTTAAACTACTTGCTTCTGTATCTTTACTATCAAATGATTGCAAAGAATATTCGTTTGGTTTCCATTTAGCATATATATTATGATCTGTGTTTGTAGTAACCTTCGTTGATGCATCTATTGTAACCCATGGATAATGTGTTTCCCAACCATCAAATGTGTAACCGATTCTTGATGCAACAGGCAAGTTACCATATGTTGAAAAGTATGTAACCACTTTATTTACAAAACTTGTAGCAGAAAGTGTTCCTAAATAAATTGTGTTACCTTGCTCATTTTCAATATATGTTTTGTCCGTCAAAGTTCCACGCACACTTTCACTGTCAAACACGTCAATCCAATTTTCGCCGTCCACACTAACTTGTGTTCTTGTTCCATAATATGTCCTTGAATCACCATAATAGTGATAAATTTTTAAGTATGAAATATCATATACGTTGCCTAAATCAACGTAATCGTATGTGCCATCAGAATCAAATTCATCGTGCTCATGGTAAGGGCTTGTTACTGTGGAACCATCTGTAAGAAGTTGTGAACTCGCCGTCTTTCTACCAAGCGCAACATTGGTGCCAGAAGCATCGTATGCTTCAATTTCCACCCAATGGTTATATGCATTTGCAGTTGAACCGGCAAGCCAATCCCTAATGTATCTAACCTTCATCGTTTTTAGTGCAGTTTCTCCATTTGGATTAAAGGTTACATTTAAATCTTTTCCTTTATATCTTGCATAAATCTTTTTGGCTCCATTAAATGTAAATGTATAAGGATCATCTTTAGATAATAAATTACCACCTGTCTCACTATCATAGTATCCATCACATACAAATCCTGAAGTTTGCATCAATGCATCTAATGTGACTGTAAAACTTGTACCATGCACTCCCCAAACAATCAACTTATCACACTTCTTTATTTCTTCTGTACTGGTGCTGCCTGAGTTTGCATCTCTAACTGTTTTGTAGTTATAAACTGATATGCCTTTTACGCCAATATCCATGCTTTTAATGCCTGGACCATTATAGTGTACTTCAACAGTCTGCATTGCAACGGCAAAATAAGTCAAATCATCATAAACACTCTTATCTTCTTTTGTTAGTCGTGGACTAGATGGCATTGCACCACCACTTGGGCAATCTGTAATGAAATATCCGGCAAAGTCATAACCATCTTTCACTTTAACATCAAAAGTTGTGAAACTATCACGCTGTGCTGTCCACTCTTTATATTTGCCAATTTCATCACTATAGATTGTCCCCCCTGCTGGGCTGGTTATTTCAGCAATACCTTCCGTCATATATAGTCTAACCGTGCAATTATCTTCTTTACCATTGGCTTTAAGTGTCTTATTTTGACCACTTGATCCAGATACCACTTGTGAATCTGTTGTACCACTAAAATCACCAGACCACTTGTCAAATACATAATCAGATTTCACATCTGCAGTAAAGGTAGGCTTAGTTCCTGCAACAATTTTTATTGTATCTCCAGATTTTTTAATTACGTTTGTCAGTTCGCCTGTCTCATCAGGAATAAAATCATTATTATAAACCAAATCAATTTTATCGTTCCATGATACTGTCAAAGAAAATTGTGGTGCAAAAATATTTGGCACTGCTTCTGCACCGGATGCTAAATACCAACCTTTTTCTGGATTTGCATTGTTAAGTGTAAACCCACTGTATGTGCTTTGTTGTTGCAACCATTCTCTGTCTTTAGGATAAGTTATGTTTATGTCATAGTATTCAGAACGTAAAAAGTCACGACACTTTAATGTTGCAGTTGTTGCATGTGCACCACTCCAATAGTACTCACAATTGGTTATGCCTACACTGCTGTTTTTTAAACCAGCACAAAATGGACTAAATTTATAATATTGTAAATTGTCTTTTTTCACTTCGTTGTGTTCATACATGTAGTAAAAAACAGTCCCTGCAGCAGCATTCTGAAAATAAACTTTACATCTTGTGTATGTACCACCACCACCACCAGATATTCCACCAAAAGCATAAGGTTGACCCCAACCGGCGTAGAAAGTTCTATCAATGTCAAAAGTTCCAGTAAACACGCATTCTTCAAATGTGCCATCACCATATCCAGTAATTCCACCAAAACTATAATTGTTATATACTGACTCATTGGATCCTGATGGATGTTTTATTGTTTTTTGATCTCTTTTTGTCTCAACTTTACACCTTTTAAATGAACAACCACTATCTGAATAACCAACAATACACCCTATATAAGCAGTGCCTTTTGAAATAAAATTTTGCGAAAATGTATTCTTTATAGACACATAAAGATTTGTAAATTTTGATGATTCTGCTTTACCACATAAAATACCAATATAGTGGTCAGTCTTAATATTATCAGAATCTATGCCAAGTGAAGATATTGATATTTTTACATTTTTTATCGTTGCACCTTTTACTCTGCCAAAAATTCCCCAGTAACTACCTTTTGAATTGTTATGTAGTGTTTGCAATTCATGCAATGTTGTATCAATATCACTAATATAAGCACCTAAATCAATTGTATAGCCACAACCATCAAATGTTCCGGCAAAATAAGATTTATCAGCATCTGTACCCGTACCAATTGGCCACCATTTTTTATAAAGATTATATCCACCTTGGTTTTTTAAATTTCCATCATTAAAGTCGCCCAACTTAATATCTCTTGTTAAGTAAACAACCTTGTTAGAATAATTATAATATCTTGCAGGTGAATTTACACTAAGCATAAAATATGCAAAGTCATCTTCATTTCTAATTGGAATTTCATTGTAATCTGCTTCTCCATCCCAGTACTTATGCATTGGAGTTTTGCCACCACTATCTCCTGGGTCAACATATCCAAACACATCACTGCCGAGTAACACATCGGAAGTTATGCCAAGGGCTGTGAAAGAAAAAGTTATTGCCATAAGTGCA
>CALCEI010000192.1 GCA_937900575.1 uncultured Clostridia bacterium | reverse complement strand
CCTACGTTTTTATATATACCATTCAACCTAAAAATCAATCCGTTTGCCCATTGGGTATCAGCAAACATCTTAGTGTAACCAACATGCTACAAAGCATAGAAAGACTACAAGTTCCACTCCAGACATGGAGTAAGGCATCTGAACGCTCTGGCAACTATTGCTGGGGTGTTGATATTGATGCCAAAACAAAGGAACTCAAAAAGACAAGAATATATAAAATGAAATAAGGCGACGATATAGCAATTAGGCACATAAACCACTGATTATATTTTAACCGCAGATTCAACCAAATTCACGCAGATTCAACCAAATTTATATTTATAATTAAACCCAATATTGCCATGCGGCAGCATCTTTTGAATTATCAATAAAATTATCTGCGTGAATCTGCGTCAATTTGGTTCAATCTGCGGTTAATAAGATTTGTGCCAAACAGTATATAATTACCAAAATCAAAGAGCATTTGTGGGCAATTATCGGATATAAATCGTGATTTTGCAGCTGTTTTTAAGCCGATTTGTTTGGTCATATCAAGTATAAGGCAATAAATTGCCGAAAAAAGTAACATATATTAACAAATATTATTAAATTTGCTCCGTGTTATGACACTATTGCATCCATTAGCAAAATGCGGTATTGTCTAACCAACCACACACAAGGAACCAATAAATCCGAAATAACTAACCCTACTAAATCATAGCATTTTGAATTACCTTAGCATGAAAATAAGATTCGTGTTGCTTCTTTTGGCAACGATTATTTCCAACACAGTATCTGCACAGCGTTTCACAGACAAATTGGATCGTGGACTTGTTGCAGTAAAGACTTCAAGTGGTGTTTTTGTAAGTTGGAGAAACCAGGCCGACGAGTATTACGATGTTACGTATAATCTTTACCGCAACGGAGCAAAGATTGCGTCTAACCTCAACACTTCCAATAACTTTTTCTTCATTTCTTGCTGCAATAACAATGCCGTAACTGTGTTGTATTTTTGCTTTTTTGTAGGTTTTTCTTTTAAATATGCCAACAATGGCGAATATAAAGAAATGGCAATAAGTTAAGCCAATTAAACATGTTAAAATTGAAAATATCAAGTTTACAATAGTATAGTAATTCATAAGTCCTCTTTTTGCGTGCAAATTCATTGTAACACATTGCAAAAAATAAACCAAACGATTTTTTAATATTATTAAAAAAGGAAATTTTTGGCACAAATATAATAAAAAAACATGTCATAAGACATGTTTAATTTTAGTTAAAGCATTCTTGCAACATCAAGTAGGCACTGCGTGTTTTACGGTTATATCTTGAAAAGTAATCAATTGCAACCATAAGTGAATATACAAGTTTTTTATCATTTTTTTCTGCTGCAATATATAAGGAATTTAACAGCATTGTAAATTCATCTTTTTCGTTCATTTTAAGTTTATAACCATTTATATTATCCATAATAAGATGTATGGAAGTTTTTATTTTGTTATAATAATTTGTTTGGTAATCTGAACCAGCAACAATAATGTGGCGTTTGGAATAGATTGAATTTAATGCCATCTTAAAAGGCACAATAACAAGTGAAGCAAAATTGTAAAATTCATGGTTTACAGATTCATCTTCATTGCTGAAATATTTTGTTACAAATGTGTAAATATCCACAGTTTTGTTGCCAAAGCGATAGAGCAGGCTATAAGCAAAAGCAATAATGGATTTTTCATCTTTTGGCACAACAACGGAAAGTCCTTCTTCATTTTCAATAACTGAATTGGCAAATGATGTTTCAAAATCATAACCTTCCAAGCAAGAAGAAATGATGTTTGCAATTTTTTCATCTTTTGCAATAATCTTTAAGATGGAAGCAATTTTTATGTCTGCCAAAATGTATTTGCCAGAAACAAATTCATCACATGCTGTGTTAAATTCGGTAAGTTCTGCAACTTGATTTTCCATACGCACCCCCTAAATTTATGTTATTATTATAACATCAAACAAATTTTCTTGCAAGAATTTGAATATACTTTCAAAAAGTTGTCTTTTTTTGTAACATTGTGTATAATGAGTTTTAAGGAGTTAAAAAATGGATTTTGTTGCTGATAATACCGTAAACAAATTGATTTTGCTTTATGTGTTTGAAAAAATGGAAATTCCACTAACAGAAAATTCAATTTTGGAAATCTGTTCCAGCCAAAACACTTGGATTAATTGGATGGATTGTAAAGATTTGCTTGCGCAACTTATTGACGCAAAATTTGTTTATAAACCAAACACAGACAGTGGCGAAAGCAGGTATAACATCACAGTTGCAGGCAGAGATTGTCTTTCTCAATTTTATACCCGTATCCCTGCAAGCATAAGACAAGAAATTGACGAATTTGCAGGTCAAAACAAAATGCAATTTAAACGCAACCAAGAATATGTTGCAAAGTTTTATAAAAACGCAGATGGCAGTTACACAGTGGAACTAAAAATTTTGGAACCACTCACAACCGAATCTATCTTTTCACTTTCAATCAAGTGTGACACAAGGCACAATGCAACCATAGCATGCAAAAGGTGGAGAGAATTGGCACCAACAATTTACGAACATGTTTATAACAAAGTTATGGATAATTAAAAAAGCCACATCAATTGTGGTTTTTTTGTTTTAATATTCGGCATATTCTTGCACATATTCTTGCACTCTGCGTTCGGAATCAATGTGAAAGACGCTATGGAAGGATACCAAGAGCAACAACAAAATTGCAGGAATATACAACGAGAATGTTTTGTAATAAATATATTGCAAAATGTTGTAAGTTATTGAACTTAATGCCACTGCAACCATAAGCACCGTAAACACTTTTGATGCAACGTAATAAACTTTGAACCAACTGTTTTTGCCTGTACCAAACAACATAACTGTTGATTTAACTTGGTGGCCGGTTCTTTTTATTGCAGAGATGGAAGAAACATCAATTGTTGCATACCAAATGCACAAAATTGCAAAGAACAAGGAAGACACACAAACAAAGCAAGAAACAACATAGTGTATGGCTGTAAATTGGTTTGCAAACAAAATTATTGTTGCAACTTGCAAAACGCACAAAGCAACAAACAAGAAAAAATATACAAGACGTAATGCCATATCACGTTTTAACATTGGAAGGTCTTTGATGTTGTATTCAAACTTTTTTGTACTCATATAAAACTATTTTACTTTAATTTTTTGTTTATGTCAATAAATTTATCTTAAAAAGATAAAACATAACGGTAAAGCAAAAATAATTGCCAAAATCCCCTGCGTAAATTTTTGCAAAATCATTTTTCTTATTGGCATGTTAATAGTGTGCAAAAATGCAAAAGATTGTCCAATTATGCTTATTCCACCAAACCCCACCAAACCACTTGCAAGAAGTGTTTTTATCCACATCGGGCAGGTGGAAGTGGAAAGTTCCAAAACACCACGTGTAATTTCAATTGTGCCAACAATAAAAGAACGTACAACATCTGTGTTTTTAATGTTGAAAATTTGGCAGATTAAATTTGCAAAACTGCCAATTATTTTAAGGTTTGTAAGCATGTCCACAAGCAAAAAACTTAAAGCAACAAATCCACCAACCAAAAGTATTGAATTCACTGCGTCAAGCACACTTTCTGTAAGCACATTTTGTTGGCTTACTTGTGGCAAAAATTTTGGTGAAAATTCGTCCTTTTTTCCACGGTAGATTAAGCCGTTTATCAAGCATGCCAAAAGATTACTTATGGCAACAATAATTCCTGCCGTATAACTTTTTAAAAATGCAATCCCAACAGTGCCAAGCATAAACGTAGGCCCACTAACCGAACAAAAAGCAAACATACGCTGTGCTTGTTGCTTGGTGTAAAGCCCTTTCTGTTGCATGGAACAAATCAATTTTGCACCCATTGGATAGCCAGAAAGGGCAGAAAGTAAAAACACAGTTAAACTTGTTGGTGGAGCATTATAAATTTTATTAAAAATTTTTTCTGTTTTGTTTGGTTTTGGAGTAATTAAATTTACCATTATGCGTGTAAACACAAAAAACGGGAACAGCATTGGCACAACACTAACTGCCCAAACCGAAATTCCGTCAAGACAGGATTGCGCATAAGTGGACGGGTTGCTGATGAAAACTGCACAGACAACAAGCAACAACAAAATAATAATTTTGTTTGATTTTAGTTTAACTTTCATATATAATTATATTAAATTGAACACAACAAAAGAAGGGGTGCTTATGCAAATTCTTAAAAAAATAAAAAGCAAAGCAAAAAAAGTTGATGCAACAATAATTTTGCCAGAAGCAAATTTGGATAAAAGGGTATATTCTGCCTGCAAAACAATTTTAAAAGAAAAATTATGCAACATTGTTGTTTTTGGTAAGGAAAGCGAGTTTGATAAAGATTTTAAAAATCCACATTGTCAAATTATTGATATTTCTTCAAACAAAGATAGGGAAGTTTACGCAAAACAACTCTACGAGTTGAGAAAGGAAAAAGGCTTAACAAAAGTTGAAGCAACAGAACTTGTTAAAAATCCAGCATATTTTGCATGCATGATGATTAAAAACAAATTGGCATCAGGCATGGTTGCAGGTGCAAAGTGGTCAACGGGGGATACGTTGCGTCCAGCCTTGCAAATTATAAAAGCAAAAAAAGGCAAAAATTTGGTTACGGGTTCAATGCTTCTTGTTAAAGAAGACAAAAAACCACTTATTTTTGGCGATTGTGCACTTGTGCAAAATCCAACAGCAGAAGAATTGGGCGAAATTGCCATTTCCAACGCAGAGTTGTTTGAAAAATTGTTTAAAGCAAAGCCAAATGTTGCAATGCTTTCTTATTCCACACTTGGCAGTGCAAAAGGCGAAATGGTTGAAAAAGTTACATCTGCAACCAAAATTGCAAAGAAAAGTGGACTTGCAGTGGACGGCGAAGTTCAATTTGATGTTGCTGTGGATAAAGTTACAGCGAAAAATAAAGGTTTAACAAGCAAAAGTGCAGGCAAAAGTGATGTGTTTATTTTCCCAGATTTAAATGCAGGCAACATTGGTTATAAAATTGCAACTCGTCTTGGTGGTTACCTTGCCGTTGGGCCAATTATGCTCAATTTTAATTCGCCTGTTAATGATTTAAGCCGTGGTTGCACAGTGGAAGAAATTATCAACACCGTTTGCATAACAAAATTGTTAAAATAAACCTAAAAACTTCAAACATAAATTTAAAATTGTTTGGAGTTTTTTGTTTGCCGTGATATAATACTTCAGTTTAGTTTTTAAGGAGTAACAAATGAAAGTTTTAGTTGTTAATGCTGGTTCAAGCAGTTTAAAGGCTCAATTGATGGAAACATCAACAGGCGAAGTGTTTGCAAAAGCTTATTGCCAACGTATTGGCTTGGACGGTGCGTTTATGGAGTATAAAACCACTTCAAAACAAGTTATTGCACACGATATGCCAACTCACAAAGAAGCCTTCCAATTGGTCTTGGATTCTTTGATGGATAAAGAAATTGGTGTAATTTCAAGTTTGGAAGAAATTAAGGCCGTTGGCCACCGTATGGTTAACTTTGGGCCAAAATACAACAAATCCATTGTTGTAACAAAAGCAATTTTTGAAGATTTGGCAAGATGTGAACATTTCTCACCAATGCACAATAAGGCTGCATTAAGTGGTGTTTCTGCATGTATGGAACTTATGCCAGGCAAGAAAAATGTTGCAGTTTTTGACACTGCCTTCCATTCCACAATGCCACCAAAGGCTTATATGTATGCAATTCCATACGATTTATATGAAAAACACAGCATTCGCCGTTATGGTGCACATGGCACAAGCCACAGGTACATTGCAAAACAAATTGAAAAAATGTATGGTGATTTAAATGGCAAAAAGATTATTTCTTGCCACTTAGGTTCTGGCAGTTCAATCTGTGCAATTAAAGACGGCAAATGTATTGATACGTCCATGGGCTTTACACCACTTGCAGGTGTTGTAATGGGCACACGTTGTGGTGATATTGATGCAAGTACAATAAAAGATATTATGGAACACACAGGTTATGATATTGACCAAGTTACAAACATGCTTAATAAACAAAGTGGTTTGCTTGGTGTGTGTGGATATAGCGATTTGCGTGATATTGATGCACATTTGGATCAACCAAAAGTTAAACTTGCCTTTGATATGATGATTTATTCAATCAAAAAATACATTGGTGCATATGCAGCAGCAATGAACGGGGTAGACTACATTGTGTTTACAGCCGGTGTTGGCGAAAATGATGAATTGGTACGCCAAGAAGTATGCAGAGATTTGGAATATTTAGGTGTTGAATTCAATTATGAATATAACCACACAGCGCCACGTGGCACAACCGAAGTCTTCTCAACCGAAAACAGCAAGGTTAAAGTGTTGCGTATCCCAACTGATGAAGAATATATGATTGCTTTGGATACCGAAGAACTTTCAAAATAACAAAAAAGAGTGCAAGGGCTATAAACATTGAAACTAGCAATAAAGCAAAGGATTATTAAATGAAAAATTATTTTATTATTCACGGAACATTTGGTCATAACAAAGAAAATTGGTTCCCCTGGCTTGAAGAAGAATTGAAAAAGCAAGGAAAGGTTGTTTATAATTTCAATTATCCAACGCCAGATGGACAGAGTTTTGCTGGTTGGAGTGCTGTTTTAGATAAGGTAAAGAGTGAAATTAATGAGGAAACAACGTTTATTTGCCATTCAATAGCACCAATTTTTGTAGTTAAATATTGCATAACAAACAATATTAAAATTAAAAAACTAATTAGCGTTAGTGGAGCAAACAATTTTAAGGTTGGCGTTGCCGAATTTGATGATATAAACGAAGATATGTTTATTGATGATGTATCTAAATTTAAAGATTTGTGTAAAGAAAGAGTTTGCTTTTATTCTAAAGATGACCCATATATTAAATTTCCTTCTTTGCAAGAATTTGCAAAATCTATAAATGCAAAAGAAATTGTTTATGAAAATGCTGGTCATTTTAATGAGAAAGCAGGATATACAAAATTTAGTGATATATTATTTGAGTTATAATATTTAATTAAAATGGCAGTTAAACGTGTGCTTGTCTTGATACAAGTCGGTGTCGCTTCGCTCCACCGATAGCCTTGCACACAAAAGAAAATTGGTTTAGGGCAAAAGAGTTCGTGCTGGCGTAGGCATGCGAACTTCACTCTTTTGCTTTTTTCTTCTCTTTTTTCTAGTGTAAACAAATCTTCCTTGTAGTCAAGGTTAAAATGTATTGAGCAATGCTCAAACCTTGACAACCACAGAAGTATTTGTTTTAGTTTGCAATTAAGAGAGAAATAAAAAACACTCTAATCTAGTTTTAGATTAAAGTGTTAATTTTATATTTGGCTAGTTTCAAAATTAACAGACTAAGTGCACTCTTTTTTATTGTTGTATACCTTCTTCTTGAGTTAAATCGGCTTCAAGTTTTTCAACAATTTTATCAGAAAGTTTTAATGTTTCCAATTCTCCATTAGGTTTAATATAAGATAAACTTCCATTTTTATATTCCATATAGAATGGCGCAACGCTTCCAAAAATTTGATAATATAAAGATAGTAATGCTTCATGCTTTTTAGGTATTGCATAATGAATTATTGCTTGGTTCATATATTCAGTTAAAAGTTCATTCTTGTCAAAATAACTTGCTTTTTTATTGTAACTTGATGCTTCACGTTTTGGAGCAAAGCATCTTTGCAAAACATATTGTTCATCATATTCATCTGCATATTTATATGTTGGTGCAGAGGTGTAACAGTCATAATCATCATCATAATCATCATCAAAACGCTTTTTATGATGTTTTTCCTTGTCAAAATGTCTTTTACTCATGTTGTATTCTTCTAATACAGGTTCATCAACGCATCTTGCTTTAATAATTTCATTATTATCATTCAATTCATCACTTCTAAGGTATGGGTCAACGTCATTTAAAATTTTAATAAAGGTGAATTCTAATTTAGAAACTTCATGGCTCCATAATATGTGATATTTATCACCAATTTTAACCCTTGGCATGCATTTTACTCTTTCCTTTAAAGTTTCTTTTGTTCCAAAAATAGGGAACATAATTGGAATATATGATTTTTCTTTACCAACATGTCCGCATTTCAACACAACAGCAAAATATCTTAAATCTTTTACATCAGTTGCTGCACAAATAAGATTGCCATTATCATCATAAATGTTTCCTTGTTTACTGTTTGTATGTTTCATAGGTAAAACTCCTTATAACTATGATTTTATTATATAATAACACTCTCAAAAAGTCAATATACAATTTATTGAATTAAATTTAAAAATATCTCTTTTTCCTTTTCATTTTCTTTTATGTAAAGGTTTAAAAGAACATTAGTTGCGTCTTTAAGTGATAAGTAAGAATTTAAATATTTTTGATAAGCCAATCTGTTTGAATAAGTGTGTAATTTTTGCCTTTCTTTTGCAAAAAATTGAGAAATTAACCTGTGCTTATAACAATCAACATTTGCATTACCTGTAAACATAAGTAAATCACAAAGTCTGTTCATTTTTGAAAAATTCCATTTAAGTATCACTTGTTTTTCGCTGTCATTTGGATATTCAAGACTAATGTAATCTTTAACTTCTTCAAAATTGTTAACAGAGAAGTTGCAAGGGTCAATAATGTTAATTTTTCCATTAAAAATTGTGTTTTCAAGCCCAACATCAATAAGCACAACATTTTTATCTGAGAGCATTGCAACATCATGTTCCAAAAGCCTTATTTCTTGCAAAATTGTTTCAACTTTTTCATTTTTTATGTCTTTTTTATTTTCAACAAGTGGCATTTGGTAGCCAATCATGTTTCCATTTTTATCAAAAACAATATCATTTGGCATCAAAATTCTTTTGGTTGGTATGCTCATCAAATATTTCATTTTTTCCAAACTTAAATGCTTACCATTATAGTTTTCTTTGTATATTTTAACAACATTGTTGCCATATTTGTAAACAAAAAACTCGGAACCAATTTTGGATATAAGTTCCAAATTTTTTTCATCATAACATTTTCCCTTGCTGTTAAAAATTTTCATATACATTGTGCATTATAACATGCATGTACGATACAGTCAATATGCCATGTTAAATTTAGCATAAAATTTAAAGCAAAAAGCAGTTGACAAACAAACTTGGTTTTGATATAATCAAGCCATAAAGTTGTCGAGTGCCGTTAAGGTACGAATTTTTATGGAGGTATAATTTATGGCAGTTCCAAAGGGAAAAGTTTCCAAATCACGTAGAGATAAACGTCGTGCAAATTGGAAAGCAGCAACCCCAACATTAGTTGAATGTCCACATTGTCACGAAAAGAAAGTGGCACACCAAGTTTGCAAGAATTGTGGTTACTATGATGGTGCAGAAGTTGTTGCAAAAGAAAGTAAAGAATCAAAATAAAAACAGAGCAGTTGCTCTGTTTTTTTGTTGCTATGTTAACTTGTTGTGATTGGCGTTTTTGTTTTTATTTTTCACTTTGTTTATGATTTTTTATGCCAACATTTTGAAATTGGTATTGACATTATTAAATTTAGTGTTATAATAGAAACAATACAGGGAGGTATTGTATGAATATATTTCAAAAATTAAAATTTAAACACAACATAAAGAAATTAGAAGATTTTTCATTTACTGAATGTTTAAATGAAGTCGAAAATGTTATAAATCGAGCCGAAAATGTTTGCGAAAATATTATATCTTCAGATGGAGCTGGATTTTCTGGTAACTATTGGATGAAGGGTTGTGGCTTTCTTACTGTGATAGAAACCAAAAAGTATTGTAATGCTATTTATAATAAATTGGTTAGACTAATTGCTGATGAGTTTGTGTATGCAAATTGCTCAATCGAGCAGAGGATTGAAGCAAAAGATTATATTAGTGCCGTGGAAGACGCTGATTTTCACATCTCACAATTAGAAAGCAAAGATTCTCAGGTTTCTTATGTACATGAATTGATTATTGGTAGATTAAATGAATATAAAAATGATCACCGTAAACAGCTTTCTGTAGACGATTTGGACAGAGACAAGTTGGAAAGATTAAACATATTAGTTTCTCTTTATGAAAAGTTGGAAAAGGCATACAATCAAGAGTGTCAAACATTAAAAAATAAAGCAAGATCAATTAGATATAGTGAAGATTATATTAAACAAAAAGAAGCAAAAGATAAAGAGGAAAAAGAATTAGAAAGAGAACAACACAAAGCAGAAGTAGAAAAAAGTGCAAGTGAATGTTATAAAAAGACTGGAATGACACCATGTGAATATAATGAATTTCAAAGAAAGAAAGATGAAGAAAACAAAGCAAAAGCCGAAGCAACAGCAAAGGCAGAAGAAGAAAAAGAAGCAGAAAAGAAGAGAAAACAAGAATTAAGTGACCACATGCTTGAAGATAATGGCTGTTCCAGTAATTATTATAAAAAATGAGCATAAAATGCTCATTTTTTTTGTTGTCTTCACTTATTTAATGTTACAAGAATCATTTTTTACATCAAGTTCATAACTAACAAGCCACTCACTTTTAAAATGTTTTATATCCATGGCATATTCTGGAACTTTTACGGTTAAAGAATCATAACCATGCAAGGTGTGATATACGCCATAACCTTTTGTTAGCATCAGGCGGCATCTTGGAATTTTAAAACAAACGCGATAAAATTCATTTTCTTCATAGAAACTAATGTAATGATCTCGGTAATATGCTCTGATATATTCCATATCCACTTCATTTTTGAAGAAATGTATGTATTTTCTATTAAGTTTATAGTGATGGCTGTTGCTTACGTTTTGTCCAGCATATTCAAAGCCAATTTTATCAATTTCACCTTGTAATATTTTATCCAATTCATATTTGCTTAAATATCTATACACCAATATTTCTTTATGAAGCATCTTGTAAATCATATTGTGAATCATATTGCGCCCCTTTTATTTGAACTTATTATATTACATAGTTGTGCATTAGTCAATAGGCAAACAAAGAATAGAGTGCAAATATTTTTTGTTACAAATTTTGTTTTACTTTTTTGTTAATTATTTATATAATTAAAACAAGAGGAAAATATGAAAGTAGTTATTGATGCTTTTGGTGGAGATTACGCACCTTATGAAATTGTTTTGGGTACTGTAAAGGCCTTGCAAGAAAATGAAAATTTAAAGGTTGTTTTGGTTGGAGATAAGGATAGGATTATTGAAATTCTTCAACAAGTTGTTTTCTTGTCCGATAGGTTGGAAATTGTGCATGCCCCAGATGTTATTGCGAATGAAGATGAAAGTGTTGATTCTTTGCGTGATAAAAAGACGTCAAGCATTGTTGTTGCATACGATTATTTGGCAAGCCATGATGATGCAGTTGCTTTGGTTACTGCAGGTAGCACGGGCGCAACACTTGCAGGCTCTCAACTTAAATTGAACAGGATTGATGGCATAAAACGTCCAGCACTTGCACCAATGTTCCCAACAGTTAACGATGGAAAGGTCATGATGCTTGATTGTGGTGTTAATGCCGAAACAACAGCAGAAAACATGTATCAATTTGCCGTTATGGGCAACGAGTTTATGAAAGCACTTGGAGTTAAAAAACCAAAAATTGCACTTTTAAACCTTGGCATTGCAGAAAGTAAAGGTGATGACCAACACAAATTGGCATATCAAATGCTTAAAAATTCCAAAATGAATTTTGTTGGCAACATTGAATCTCGTGATATAATGCGTGGCAGTGTTGATGTTGTTGTAACTGATGGTTTTTCTGGTAACATTTGCTTAAAATCCATTGAAGGAACTGTTGAAATCATCTTTAACGAACTTAAAGATGCAACATCAAAAAATGTAAAGAGCAAACTTGGTGCTTTGCTTTTAAGAAGTGGATTTGCAGAAATTAAAGGCAGGTATGATTATCGTAAACTTGGTGGCGCACCATTGTTGGGATTTGATAAAATCATCTTAAAATGCCATGGCAACAGTAAATCAGACACAATTTCAAACACAATTTTGCAAGCATGCAAATTGGCAGAAAACAAATTAGTGGATAAGGTGGAAAAAGCAGTTAAAAATGAAAAATAATTTTTTGGAATTATTTGAAAAGTGTAGTGAAGAGATGAAGGCATTGGCTTTCACCCATTCTTCCTATGCACATGATAAGTGCTGTGAAAGTAACGAACGCATTGAATTTTTGGGGGATAGTGTGCTATCAACAATTGTCAGTGATTACTTGTTTAAACATTTGCATGACAGTGAAGGCAAAATGACAAAAATCAGGGCATCATTTGTGTGCACAGAAAGTTTGGCAAACTTGGCACGAAAACTTAACATTGAACAACACATAAAATTTGGCAAAAGTTTTTCTGGTCCAGCAAGTGATGCAATTTTGGCAGATACAATTGAAAGCATGATTGCTGTTATGTACTTAAATTATGGTATGCATTCAATTTCTGGAGCAGTGCTGGAAGCCCTTGATGTCCCAAACAAAGTTAAAAGTGGACTCAAACCAACGGATTACAAATCCGAGTTGCAAGAATATGCCCAAAGTGTAAAACAAAAACTTAAATATGAAGTTGAAACATACACAACAAAAGGTGGGCAAGACAATTTTAGGGCAACAGTTATGTTAAACGAACAATTTTTGGCCTACGGCCAAGGTTCAACAAAAAGGGAAGCAGAACAAAACGCAGCAAAATTGACATTGGAAAAAATTAGGAGGAACAAATGAAATTCGGTAAGGAAGAATTAAAAGTAGTTAAAAAAGATTTAAAAGACGGAAAACCTGTAAAAATCCACTTGGCTTTGGATTTAGATTCAGCAAGCAAAAATTTGGTTGGAACTTTGAATTATAGGTTATCATTGTTAAAGGACAGTGAAATTAAATACTATGATTCCGTAACCAAACCACAAATTACACTTGTTTCAGGTGTTGTTCAAAATGCAAAAGATTTCAACACAATAAAAGACTTGTTGGGCACTTTGTTTGAAACCTTTAGAATTGGACCAATAACTTTGCAACCAACCAAATATTATTTTAGTAAGGACGGAGAATGGTTGTTATTGGGCTTAAAGACCAATGAATTTTTAACAAATTTAGCAGAAGTTATTAAAGATTTCTTAAGGTCTTACGTAGATATGGAATTTGAACACGAATTGCATATTTCCGTTGCAAAATTCAATGAAGATTGCAGTAAAAAATTCAACATTAACAAATTGCCTGTTCCAGAAAAAATTTACATCAAAACAGCGATGTTCGGTTTTTCTGGAGTAAATGGTGGAATGTTGGAAGTTGCAAAGAAATATAAAATGTAAGGGGAAAGTATGAAAGATACAGAATATTTCGATTTAGTTAAGGATAAAGACGAAGAAATTTTAAAAACTTACAGACCAAACAAAACAAGAGCATGGTGGACATTCGCTTTGACAGGAATTTTGCTTGTTTTGGTGTTTGCGTGTCCAATTGTTGCCGGTTTTTTATCAACTGAAGAAGGTGGAATTGGGGTGGCAATTCCTGCAATTGCAATGTTGGTTGTGTTTGTTGGATTTTATGCAATTATGCTTGGTTTGTGGCTTAATAAAACAATTTATGCAGTAACAAACAAACGCATTTTAATTCGCACAGGTTACATTGGTGTTGATTACAAGAGTTTGGACTTTACATTGCTTGGTGCTTTAACTGTAAACGTCAACTTTTTGGATAAAATTTTAAGAAAAAACACGGGCTCAATTTCTTTTGGAAGCATGGCAAGTCCTATGGTAAGCAACAATGTTTCCAAATTTAGTTTTAGTTACATCAAAGACCCATATGTAGAATACAAAGAAATTAAAGCAATTATAGATTCTGTAAAAGACAAATAATTGTTTGACAGAATTATTATTTGGTGCTATAATTAAGCAAATTTTAAGGAGTTATTATGTTATTTGAACCACCTATTGATGAATTGGCAGGAAAATTAGGTTGTCGTTATGCAGTTGCAATTGTTGTTGGAGCAAGAGCAAAAGATGTTGCAAACAAATATGGCTCAACAATTGGTACTGAAAATATGGCAATTGATTATTCTGCAAATGAAGTTTTAAAAGGCGAAGTGATTGGAGTTCAATCAAAATAGTAGAGTATGTACGCACAAGTTATTGTAGACATTTCCAATGATGCAGTAGACAGAGTGTTTGATTACATTGCACTTGAAGATACTTCGGTTGGCATGCGTGTAAAAGTTCCTTTTGCAAATCGCACAGTTTTGGGTTATGTTATTGGGCTTAAAGCCACAACAACTTGTGAAACATCAAAAATTAAATCAATAATAAAAAACTTAGAAAGTGTCCCTAAATTGAAGCCGGAGATTTTAGATTTGTGCTTTTATTTATCCAGACACTTTTTTTTGCGTTTGAGTGATTGTATAAAATTGGCTTTGCCAAGTTGTGTAAGATTGGGCACTCAGCACGAACAAATTGCTTATAATGTTCAACCAATTATGGACTTGGAAACATGCATAAACATGCTTGGAAAACGTGCAAAAAAGCAGGTTGAAGCCATTTCTTACTTGTTCGAACATGGCGAAGCACCATTTTCAACCCTTGTTGATTTGTTCGGTAGACAATCTGTAAACGCCTTGGTTGAAAAGGGTATGGTTAACAAAGTCGCACATAGGCAAATGCGCAATCCAAACGAAACAGTACAAGCAGAAGAAAAGAAGATTTTAACCACCCAACAACAAAACGCAGTTGAACAAATTGTTGGAGCAAACAAAACCTTTTTGCTTAAGGGTGTAACAGGCAGTGGCAAAACTGAAGTTTATATGAATGTTATTGAACAGGCACTTAAACAAAACAAATCTGCCATTATGCTTGTGCCAGAAATTTCTTTAACACCACAAATGATGCAACGTTTTAACTCCCGTTTTCCAAACCAAGTTGCAGTGTTACACAGCAGATTAAGTGAAGGCGAAAGGTTTGACGAATGGACAAGGATTTTTGATGGTAAAGCCAAAGTTGTTTTAGGCGCAAGGTCAGCAATTTTTGCACCGGTTGAAAATGTTGGTGTAATTGTAATTGACGAAGAACACGATTCTTCTTATGTAAGCGAAAATAACCCAAGATATTTCACACATGATGTGGCAGAATATAGGGCAAGAAACAATAATTGTCCACTTATTTTAGGCAGTGCAACACCAAGTTTGGAAAGTTACAAAAAAGCCCAAGATGGCGAATATCAACTTATTGAATTAACTGAAAGAATCAACAACTTATCCATGCCAAAAATTGAAATTGTGGATATGATTGGTGAAGTCATGGAAGGCAACATGTCTCCATTTTCCAAAAAAATGGTGGAAAAACTTGATGAATGCGTACGCAATAAAAAACAAGCCATTTTATTCATTAACAGACGTGGTTTTGCATCATTTGTTATGTGCCGAGATTGTGGTTACAGGGCAAAATGTGATGATTGTGAAGTAAGTTTGGTTTATCATAAGGAAGACCATCAACTTAAATGTCATTTCTGTGGCAAAAGATATAGAATGCTTACAAATTGCCCAAATTGTAATGGCAAAAACATTCGTTATGGTGCAATTGGCACAGAACGTGTTTGTGAAGAACTTAACAAACTTTTCCCAAATGTACCAGTGTTTAGAATGGATAATGATACAACGCGTGGCAAAAACGGGCATAAAAACATTTTGGAACAATTTTCTTCAACAAGCCCAAGCATTTTGGTTGGTACACAGATGATTGCCAAAGGGCATGATTATCCACTTGTATCTTTTGTTGGCATTTTAGATGCCGATGTAAGTTTGTATAACAGCGATTATAAGAGCAACGAACGCACTTTCCAACTTGTAACGCAGGTTGCAGGCAGAGCAGGGCGTAAAAACGCAGATGGCTACGTTGTGCTTCAAACTTATGCTCCAAAGCACTATGTTTATAGATTTGCAAGCAATTATGATTATAATGGTTTTTATGATAAAGAAATGAACTTGCGTCAAACCACCCAATTCCCACCATACAGTAACATTTTAAGAGTTTTAGTAAGCAGTGTTAGTGACGAAAGGGCAAAGCAAGTTACAAAACAAATTTTTGATGAATGTAAGCAACTTAAAACAACTTTTGGCAACGAAATCTTGTTTTTACAGGCAATGCCATCACCAATTAGGAAGTTAGAAACAAAATATCGTTACCAAATCTTGACTAGATACCTTCCAAATGATAAAATAACAAGTGAAATCTTCAAGATTAGTGATAGAGTTGAAAAAGATGTATCTATCTTTGTTGAACTCAATCCAAACAGTTTAAGATAGGAGGAAACATGGCAATAAGAGAAATTGTCCCACACACAGACCCATTTATAAGAAAAAAGAGCAAAGAAGTTAAAGTCTTTGATGAATCTTTGTGTAACCTTTTGGATGATATGCACGAAACATTAACAAACAGAGTGGGTGCAGGTTTAAGTGCAGTGCAAATTGGTGTGCTTAAACGTGTGTTTATCATTGACCTTAATGGTGTTTATATGGAATTTGTAAACCCAGAAATTATTTCAACTTCTGGTGAAGAGTACGAAAAGGAAGGTTGCTTAAGTGTTGCCTTGCCATTCGATTATGTAAAACGTCCACACACAGTAACGGTTAGGGCATATGATAGGCATGGTAACAAATTCACATATACATGTGAAAATTGGACGGCAAGATGTGTTTGCCATGAAACAGACCATTTGGACGGAATTTTGTATTTGGACAAAGTTTGCGTTCCACCAAAAGAAATTTTAAAGAGAGATGAAGAATAATATGCGTATAGTATTTTTTGGTACAGGAGAATTCAGCACAACAGTGCTTAAAGGTTTAATTGACAACGGCTTTGATGTGGTTGGTGTTGTTTCACAACCAGATAAAGTTAATGCACGTAACAACAAAATTGTATTTTCCAGCATCAAAAAGTATTGTTTAGAAAACAATCTTCCACTTTATCAATTTGAAAGGGTAAGCAAACAAGGGGAAGAAACGCTTAAAGGTTTAAATCCAGACATTTTTGTAACTGCAAGTTATGGTCAAATAATACGTCAAAACATATTGGATATTCCACGCTTGGGCACTTATAATGTTCATGGAAGTCTTCTTCCAAAATATAGGGGACCAGCACCAATTCAATGGGCAATTATGAACGGCGAAAAGAAGACCGGCATAACAATTATGAAGACAGAAGCCGGTGTTGATTGTGGTGAAATGTACCTTCAAAGAGAAATTCCAATTGAGAGTGAAGACACATCATCTAGTGTATTTAACAAGTTGTCTGTGCTAGGTGTTGAGTGTATTGTTGAATTTTTGAAGCATTTTGAAGAATATAAGTCAAAAGCAGTTCCACAAGATGAAAGCAAAATGACCTACTTTCCAATGATTCAAAAAGAAGATTATTTGTTGACCTTTGACGATTGTGCTTTTAACATTTGCAACAGAATTCGTGCCCTTGAAAATTGTTATTTTATTTATAAAGGTGTGCGCTACAAAGTTTTGTTTGCAGTACCAAACGAACGCAAAGGTGCAGTTGGCGAAATTTTAACATGTAATGGCAAGTTGGGGCTAATTATTGGTTGCAAAGATTGTTCCATTGAAGTTGTTACAATTCAACCAGAAGGCAAACAAAAAATGTTTGCACTTCAATATATGAACAGCAACAAGTTTACGTTAGGTGATGTAATTGAAAATTCTTAGTGATTATAGTTTTGAAGAACTTAAAGTTTGTTTGGCAGAGTATCCAAGTTTCCGTGCCAAACAAATTTTTGATGCAATCCTTCAAGCAAAGGACTATGCACAAACTCAACTTCCAAAAACTATGATTGAAAAATTGCAAGAAGAATACATTTTAAAACCCGTTTCAATTTATAAAACTTTGCAAAGCAAAGACGGCACAAAAAAATATCTTTTGCAACTTTGTGATGATAACATAGTTGAATGTGTATTTATGCATCAATCATACGGCAACACAATTTGCCTTTCAACACAAGTTGGTTGCAGAATGGGTTGCAAATTTTGTGCTTCAACCCTAAATGGCAGAGTGCGTGATTTATCTGCTGGAGAAATGCTTTCCATAATTGCAGTGGTAAATGCAGATAACGGCAAATGTACAGATAGGAATTTTTCCAACATTGTGCTTATGGGCAGTGGAGAACCATTTGATAACTATGATAATGTTACAAAATGGCTTGAACTTATAACGGATAAATGTGGTTTTAACGTAAGCGAACGCAACATTTCACTATCCACATGTGGTTTGGTGGATAAAATTTATGAATTTGCAAAATTAAAATTTAACATAACATTGTGCGTATCTTTGCATGCCACAACAGATGAAATTCGTAAGACAATTATGCCAATTGCAAACAGATATAAAATTGCAGAAATTGTGGAAGCACTTAAAGATTACGTCAAAGTAAACGGCAGACGTGTTGTGTTTGAATATTGCTTAATTAAAGGTGTTAATGATAGTGATGAAGATGTTGAAAGGTTAAAATCTTTAACCCACAATTTGCTTTGCCACGTAAACGTAATTTGCCTTAATCCTAATGGTGGAAGTTTAAAGGCAACAACCAAACAAGAAGCCTATGCTTTTGTGGAAAAACTTAACAAAAATGGCATTTCTGCAACTTTAAGGCGTAGCCAAGGCAGTGATATTGAAGGTGCATGTGGCATGTTAAGGGCAAAAACCTTAAAAGAAAAGCAATAATCATTTTTACATTTAAATTTTTTGTGATATAATATTTAACGGAGTTAATTATGCGTAAAATTGTAGTTTCAGCATCAAGTTTACCAGCAGGCAGAAATATGTCGGCGCAACTTGAATACATTGAAAGAGTCGGCAATTTTGGTGCAGATATGTACCATCTTGATGTCATGGACGGTGTTTACACCAAATATAAATCAATAGACCATGCGTATTTGGAGCAGTTGAGGGGCAAATCAACCATGCTTTTTGATGCTCATTTGATGGTTGTTAACCCAGAAAAAGTTGTTGATAAATATATCAAAGCAGGTGCAAACATAATTTCTGTGCATTTTGAAGTTTTTGAAGATAAAAACGAACTTGTTAAACTACTCAAATACATCAAATCCAAAGGTGTTATGGCTGGTTTGGCAGTGGATTTGGAAACAAACATAAAAAAGACGGAATCAGTTTTAAGATATGCTGATATGGTGCTTATCATGACGGTTAAAGCCGGCAAAGGTGGACAAGAATTTCAACCATCTGCACTTAAAAAGGTTAAATATGTTCGCACTCTCAACCCAGACGTGTTAATTGAAGTTGATGGTGGCATAAACGATGTTACTGCACCACAATGCGTGCGTGCAGGTGCAGACATTTTGGTAAGTGGAAATTACATTTACAACAATGATACTTATGAAGCAATCCAACATTTAAAAGGTAAAAATGGATAATAGATTTTATATATCTAACATAACAAATAACAAGGCCGAATTTACAGGGCAAGAAGCAAACCACATTGCAAAAGTAAGAAGATGCAAGGTGGGGGACGAAATTGTTGCCTTTAATGGTGATGGCCTTGATTATTTTTTGCGTATAACTTCCATTTTAAAAGACACTGTGGAAGCAGATATATTAAGAACTGAAGAAAACAAATCTGGTGGTGGAAACACAACAGTTTATTTGGCTATGCTTAAAAATGATGCAATGGTTACAGCCATTGACCATTTAGCAGAAATGAATGTTAAACATGTCAAACTTTTCAAAAGTGATTTTTCGGTTGCAGATTTTGATAATAAAAAATTAGAAAAATTAAGAAACGTTTGCATTCAAGCAAGCAAGCAGTGTGAAAGGGCAGACATTATGCAAGTTAGCATAATAAAAGCCGATGAAGTTGCAACTGACATCATGCAATTTAAAAATAGATTTTTTGCTTATGAAGATTCCACAACAAAAATAGAAAAATTTTGTGGTGATTTTGCAGTAATTATTGGGCCAGAAGGTGGTTTTTCCAAATCTGAAGTTGAAAAATTTTCCAAGGTGGCAAAAAACGTAAGTTTGGGCAACACAATTTTGCGTGCAGAAGTTGCTTGCGTTGCTGCAATTGCAGAATTAAAGGTGGTGCAATATGAAGGTTAGTGTTATAACTCTTGGTTGCAAAGTTAATGAATACGAAAGCCAATCCATGTTAAACCAATTTAAACAGGCAGGTTATGAAATTGCAGAAGGTCTTGTACCTGCCGATATATATGTGCTTAACACATGTGCTGTAACCAATGAAGGCGAACGTAAATCAAGGCAAATGTTAAGCAAAATTCAAAAGTTAAACAAAGATGCACAAATTGTTGTGTGTGGTTGTGCTGCAGAACATAATCCAAACAATTTTTTGTGTAATAGCAATGTGGTTGCACTTTGTGGTTGTCATGGCAAAAATGATGTTTTGGGTTTACTAAAAAACAAAAACAGAACGTTGATGAAGACACCAACAACTTATGCACCATTTTTAAAGCCAATTGAAACACGCACAAGGCAATACATAAAAATTCAAGATGGTTGTGATTACTTTTGCACCTATTGTTTAATTCCTTATATGCGTGGCAGAAGCAGAAGCAGGGATATGGCTGACATTTTGGAAGAAATAAAATCCACCACGGCAAGCGAAATTGTGCTTACGGGCATAAATATGAGCGATTATAGGATAGATGGCAAACTTGCGCTTAAAACATTGGTTAAAGAAGTGGATAAACTTAATAAGCGCTTTAGAATTTCTTCCATTGAATGCAACGTACTTGATGACGAAATGCTTGAGACATTGCGTAATGCCAAAAATTTCTGCCCACATTTCCACCTTAGTTTACAATCTGCCTGCAACAGCACATTAAAACGCATGAACAGGCATTATACCATTGAAAAATTCATTTCAATAACAGATAAAATTAAAAAATTGTTCCCAGAAGGGTTCATTTCAACCGATTTGATTGTTGGTTTTAAAGGCGAAACAGATGAAGAGTTTGAAGATACTTTAAAAAATCTTAAAAGAATTGGTTTTAACACAATGCACGTGTTCCCATACAGTGTGCGTTCTGGTACAGTTGCAAGCAAACTTTCTGGTGATGTGGACGGAAACATTGTAAAGGCAAGGTTAAAAAGGTTAACCGAACTTAACAATAACTTCAAAACTGAATTCTTTAATAAGAATTTAAACACAAATCA
Source organism: uncultured Clostridia bacterium (assembly GCA_937900575.1). Classification (GTDB taxonomy): domain Bacteria; phylum Bacillota; class Clostridia; order Christensenellales; family UBA1242; genus Onthoplasma. Next base: position 6,477 of record CALCEI010000192.1, on the reverse strand, counting down.
CAAAGTTTTGGTTGAAGTTGTTGACAAAAACAATTCATTCGGGTACACTGATAATTATATATACACATATTTGCCAGCAGGTTATAAAGTTGGCGAAATTGTGGAAGTAAAACTAACAAAACAACATAAAAATGGCATGATTGGTGAAATCCTTGCCAAAAATTAGGAGGATAATTATGGAAGATTGCGTATTCTGTCAAATAAGAAGGGGAGAGTTACCTTCAACAACCTTATATAAAGATGACGATTTTATGATTATTAAGGATATTAACCCACAAGCAAAAGTGCACTTGATTGCAATTCCAACTCAACATGTCCCACACATTGACATGATGACAGACGAAGGCACAGCACTTCTTGGCAAAATTATGGGTAAAATTTCCCATATGCAAGAAGAATTGGGCATCGAAAATGGTTATCGTTTGATGATTAACCAAGGTGAAGATGGCACACAAAACGTTGACCACGTACACATTCACATCTTGGGTGGCGAAAGACTTAAAGAATTCTAAAAATTCTTAAAATTTTATCATTTTCTATTGACAAATTTTTAAGTTTTTAATAAAATAAAAAAGCATTGAGTAAAACTTTGCAAATTCTAAAATAAAAGTGGGTGAATAATTTGACTACTGTTCGTTGTGGAGAAAATGAATCAATTGAAAGCGCATTAAAACGTTTCAAACGCAAATGCCAAAAAGATGGTATCATTGGTGATCTTAAAAAGAAACAAGAATACGTAAAGCCAAGCGTAGCTCGTAAAGAAAAAAGCAAGGCTGCTCGTAAACGTGCAATGAAAAAATCTCGTTATTAAAATAAAACACCTTAACCGGTGTTTTTTTATTTTTAATAAAAATATTAAGATTCACTATTGACAACTTGCTTTTTTGGTGCTATTATAAAGCCATAAAGGAAGTAGAATATGAAAATTGAAGATATTGTAATTGCTGACATTTACGAAAAAGTAGATAAAAACACAGAAGTCTGCGTAATTAAAGATGTTTTGTTTGTGAAGTACACCTTAAAGGACAGAACATATTATAAACCATTGCCATTATTTAGAGGACTGATTGATTTTATGAATTATAAAGACGCATATAACAGTAGTCATGATGGCATTAAAGACCTTTGCACAGAATATTTTAAGGACGTTGTGCCAGATGAAAAGTCTCAATCCGTTATATGGCGAAAAGAGAAATTTACAACACGTTGGGATGAATTTTGTTCTTTAATATTTGACACTGAAATTCGAGGGGATTGGGCAAATTATTTCCCATATTTTATTAAAGACGTTAAAGAATTAAAAAATGAAGTAGCCAGAGGAAATGTTCATTGTGTTAAAGACACTGCAACAAAAGTTTCTTATTCAACAATCAAAAAGATTCAAGGAGAATATGGCCACAAGTTTAAAGATTTACGTGATGAAATTAACGAAAACGTTTTGTACGGAAAGAAATAAAACCAGCATAGCTGGTTTTTTTGTTGCAAAAAATTTGCCCTAAAAACAGAAATTTGATATAATACTTGCATGGACTATAAACAGTTGTTAAATGACGAGCAATACAAGGCCGTTGTTTGCACTGATGGCCCTGTGCTTGTAAGTGCAGGAGCAGGCAGTGGCAAAACAAGGTTGTTAACTTACCGTATTGCATATTTAATTACCGAAAAGCATATTCCTGCCAACAAAATTTTAGCCATAACTTTCACCAACAAAGCAGCCGGTGAAATGAAGGATAGAATTTGCAAAATTGCACCAAATGGAGATATGGTTACAGTTTGCACCATACACAGTTTTTGTGCAAGAATGTTGAGGACATATGCTAGTTTTTTGTCTGGCTACAAAGAAAATTTTACAATTTTTTCCGAAACCGACCAAGCAAAAGTCTTTAAAGAATTGTTCAAACAATTTAAAATTGATGATGAAGACACAAAATCAAATTATAAGCATAACATAGAAACAATTAAAAACGAAAACATGACTGTTGAAGAGTATTCAAAAATTTATAGTTATGTGCCTACAATTGGTCAATTTGTTGAATTTTATAATGCATATGAACAAGAACTCAAAAAGAACAATGCCATGGATTTTGACGATTTGCTTGTAAATTTTTATAAATTGCTTACAACAAACGCTCAAGTGCTTGAAAGCATACAAAACAAATTTGAATATTTCAGTGTTGATGAATTTCAGGATACAAACAAATTGCAATATGACATTGTAAAAACCCTTGCATCTAAAACCAAAAATTTGCTTATTGTGGGTGATGAAGACCAATCAATTTATGGTTGGCGCGGTGCAAACATAGATAACATTTTCCAATTCACACGCGATTTCAAAGATGCACAAGTGTTTAAGTTGGAACAAAATTATCGTAGCACCAAAAACATCTTAAACAGGGCAAATTTAATTATAAAAAACAACAAAACAAGGTTAGATAAGCATTTATATACCGAAAACACAGAAGGCAGTGAAGTGTTTTATTACGAAGCAAGCAACGAAACTGACGAAGCAGACTTTGTCATTCGCAACATAATAAGGCAACACAACCAAGGCGTGCCTTATCACGAAATGGCAATTTTAATGCGTGTAAATGCACTTTCTCGTCCTTTTGAAGAAAAACTTTTGGCATATAACATTCCACACATAATGTATAATGGCTTTAAGTTCTTTGAACGTGCCGAAATTAAAAATGTTTTGGCATATTTAACGGCAATAATCAATCCAGAAGACGACGTGAGTTTTTTGCGTGTTATCAACTTTCCAAGACGTGGAATCGGTGATACAAGTGTAGAAAAACTTAAACTTATTGCCTTAAAAAACAAATGTTCATTAAAACAAGTTGTTATGAATTGCGAAAATGAAATTTTGCCATCGAGTCTTAAAGATAAATTGCTTGAATTAAAGAACTTGTTTATGGAATTGGAAGAAAGAAGAGAGCAAGAAAGCATGTATGACTTTTTTGCTTATATGCTTAATCGAACAGGAATTACAACAAGTTTTGATAAAGATGACGACCAAGATTACGAAAGATTTATGAACGTAAGTCAACTTGCAACATCTGTTAAAGAGTTTGAAGAGAGCAACCCAACAGCCACAATTGTTGATTATTTGCAATCTGTAACCCTTGCAACCGAAATGGACGAAGATGATGGCAGTGGAGTTGTAATTGCCACAATTCATGGTGCAAAAGGGCTTGAATTTAACACGGTTTACGTGGTTGGTTGTGAAGAAAAAATCTTTCCAATTTCTCGTGATGATAAGGACGATTTGGAAGAAGAACGTCGCCTTATGTACGTGGCAGTAACACGTGCAAAACAAGACCTTGTTTTAACAAGTAGCAATTCACGATTTATGTACGGAAAAAGGGAATATAGTGTTAAATCTCGCTTCCTTTATGAACTTGATTTAGCACACGAACGCACGCAAATAAATTCAGGCTATCAAGCATATAATACAAACAACAATTACGGTTATTATAACCACAAAACAAATTATGGAGGAAATATGAATACATTACAATCAAACACAAACAAATCTTTCAACTATACATTCAGCAAAGATTCTGTGGAAAAGAAAAATTTTGACGCATCAAAAATTAAATTGGGCGCAAAAGTAACACACCCAAAATTTGGTGAAGGTGTTATAACGGAAGTTACACCAAACAGCAGTAATCATTGCGTTAAAATTAAATTTGACGTAGTTGGCGAAAAAATGTTATCATTAGATTACGCACCAATAGAATTTAAGGATTAATAAAGATGTCAAAAGAAGAACGCATGCAGTGGTTGGTTAAGGAGTTAAGTAAACATAACGAAAATTATTATGTTTATGATAATCCCACCATATCAGACGCAGAGTATGATGCCCTATATTACGAACTTGTGGACCTAGAAAAAGAACTAGGTTATTCTTTGCCTGGCACACCAACTTCACGTGTTGGAGATTACGTTCTTCCAGAATTTAAAAAACATAAACACGAAATTCCACTTTTTAGCCTTAACAAAGTTAAGGATTTTACCGACCTTGAAAAATGGATGCAGGATATGAGAGTGGAAACAGGTAAACCAGACCTTAATTTTTCCTTGGAATATAAGTATGATGGACTTAAAATTGTAATAGAATATCAAAACGGAAAATATAAGTCTGCAACCACACGTGGCAACGGAATTATTGGCGAAGATGTAACACAGCAAGTTAAAACAATAAAGAGTGTTCCACTAACAATTCCTTACACACAAAAACTGCTTGTGCAAGGTGAGTGTATGATGACAAATTCTTCGTTTGAAGAATACAACAAAACTGCAGAAATTCCACTTAAAAACCCACGCAATGGCGTTGCAGGTGCAGTAAGAAATTTGGACCCACGCGAAACAGCAAAAAGGAAACTTGATTTCTTTTGTTATGACGTACTTTTGGCTGAAAACAAGGCATTTAAAACACAAACTGAAATGCATAAATTCATTGTAGACCTTGGTTTTTTGACGGGCGATTTTTATGTTGAACTTAATAATGTGCAAACAGCCAAACAACAAATTTCACACATTGACGAAATTAAAGATAACCTTGATGTTATGATTGACGGAATGGTTGTTAAAGTGGCAGATTGCAGTGTAAGAGATGACATTGGTTACACCAACAAATTTCCAAAATGGGCAATGGCATATAAATTTAAACCTGTTGAGCTTTCCACCACATTAAATGATGTGGTATGGCAAGTTGGCAGAACAGGTAAAATAACACCAATTGCAGTGTTGGACCCAATTGAACTTAGTGGCGCAACCGTAAGCAGAGCAACACTCAACAATATGCAAGATATCGAACGTAAAAATGTAAGCATTAACAGCCGTGTTTTTGTGCGCCGTAGCAATGAAGTTATTCCAGAAGTTATGGGTCTCGCAGAAGCATCACCAGACGCAAAACAAATTGTTCCACCAACAATTTGCCCAAGTTGTGGCACCGAACTTTCCACAATTGGTGCAAACATTTTCTGTTTAAATCACAAAGGCTGTTTTGAACAGATTGTTGATAGATTAACACACTTTGTTTCACGCGATGCTGCAAACATTGAAGGTTTAAGTGAAAAAACATTAAAAGTGTTATTTGATAAATTCAAATTGGCTTATCCGTATGAATTGTATGCTTTAAAACCAGAAGCGCTTGAAGGATTGGAAGGCTTTAAAGATAAAAAGATTGCAAATTTAATTTCTGCCATTGAAAAAAGCAAAGACATAGAGTGGTCAAATTTCATTTTTGCTCTTGGAATTTTGAACATTGGCAAAAAAACAGCTTATGTTTTAAGCAGAAAATATAATTCAATTGAAGAATTGAAATCAGCCACAGTTGAAGACTTAACAAAAATTGATGATATTGGCGAAATTGTAGCTCAAAGTGTGGTGGATTATTTCCTTAATGAAGACAACCTAACAAACATTGCAAAATTGCTAGAAGTTGGTGTAAAAATAAAAATGCCAGAAGTTTTAAGCACAAATTCATATTTCAGCAACAAAACTGTGGTGCTTACTGGTGCTCTTGAAAATTATACAAGGCCAGACCTTACAAAACTTTTACTTTCACTTGGTGCAAACGTTACATCAAGCGTAAGCAAGAACACAGATTTGGTTATTGTGGGCACTGATGCAGGCTCAAAATTGGATAAAGCAAAGCAGTTGGGCATAAAAACCCTTGATGAACAGCAACTTATTGCCATTTTAAATGAAAAATCACGTTAAATTGTTTTGAATTTAACGTGTTTTTTTGTTATAATAAGATTGTATTATGTGGCATTATGCCAAATTGGTGGTAAACTACGTTTACCAAATTTCAATGTACTAATGGGGAATTATGATTACTTTTAAAGAAATTGAGATGATAGGTTTTAAATCATTTGCTGATGATACACGTATTTCATTCGATGGTGGTATTACGGCAATTGTTGGTCCAAACGGTTGTGGAAAATCTAACGTTAGTGATGCTATTAGATGGGTGCTTGGTGAACGTTCAAGCAAAGCCTTGCGTGGTGAATCAATGCAAGACGTTATTTTTGCTGGTACAGAAAAAAGGAAACAATTAAGTTATTGCGAAGTTTCTTTGGTTTTTGACAACACAAACAAATGGTTCAACAGCGAATATGACGAAATTGTTATTACAAGAAAATTGTATAGAAGTGGCGAAAGTGATTATATGATTAACCGTCAACCAGCACGTCTTAAAGATATTCAAGATATGCTTTACGATTCAGGTATTGGCAAAGATGGTTATTCAATTATAGGTCAAGGTAGGGTTGAAGAAATCATTTCTTCCAAGCCAGAAGATAGACGTGCCATTTTTGAAGAAGCAGCTGGCATTGCAAAATTTAAATCCAGAAAAACAGAAACAGAAAACAGGCTTGCTCGTGTTAGAGACAACTTAAGCCGTGCAAACGATATTATGTCCGAAGTTGAACGTAGGCTCGGACCTTTGCGTCAACAAAGTGAAGATGC
>CALCEI010000191.1 GCA_937900575.1 uncultured Clostridia bacterium | reverse complement strand
TGAATCAGGCATATTGTCTAAAATATTTTTAGCAACTCTAGGTGCTCTAGAATTAACGGTGTTTGAAACAACGATGTTGCCTGGGAATGTTGAATTATTATCATCACAGTTTCTTACATTGTAAGACATGATTTTAAATTTCTCAGAGTCATACTCATAAGTTTCATTTAAGATAGCTTGACGAGTAAAAGCGTCGCTAGTGCCGTTTTCTAAAAAGTAACGGCAACCTTCATTTAAACTAATTTGATTTTTAACGGACGCTATTATTTAGATTTTTTTGCGCCGTATTTACTTCTGCCTTGCTTACGATCTTGAACAGCAGCAGTATCCAAAGCACCACGTACTACGTGATATCTAACACCTGGAAGGTCAGGAACACGACCACCACGTACCAAAACCACATTGTGTTCTTGAAGGTTGTGACCTTCACCTGGGATATAACATGTTGTTTCTTTTCCGTTGGAAAGACGAACACGGCATATCTTACGCAATGCTGAGTTAGGTTTTTTAGGTGTTGTTGTAGTAACTGTTAAACATACACCACGTTTTTGTGGGCAGTTGTTTAACAAAATTGATTGGCTTTTGTCAACCTGTCTTGTTCTACTTCTTCTTACTAATTGATTAACTGTAGGCATTTAATTCCTCCTATAAAATATTTTTTGCAACCTCTGTTAATAGACAAAGCAGCATTTTTTGACTATAACGAATTTATTATACAATTTTACGAAAGTAAAGTCAATATTTTATACCAAATTTTTACGTACAATTTGCATAAAATTTTATGTTTTTGACATCAAAAAAACAGAGCAAACATGCTCTGCTTCTTTCAAACAAATTTTAATTAGACTAAATAAGTTCAATAATTGCCATTTCAGCATTATCGCCCTTACGTTTACCTAAACGTAAAATACGTGTGTAACCTCCACGTTGGCCAAGTTCTTTAGCACGTTCTGCATATTTTGGTGCATAAACGTTAAAGATTTTTTCCAAAAGTGGATTTTTAATATTATCTATACGTGCAAGGTAGTCTGCTTTCTTTTCGCCTGGTTTACGCTCTTCTTTTACACCATAAACTTTTGCCATGATGTGTCTACGAGCAGCAAGTTTCTTTGGACCGTCATTCATAACTTCTTTTGAAACTTTTTCACCTTTTTTGTCTGTTGAAGTTTTTGTAACACTAACAACATCTTCATAAGAATTGATTGCTGATGTTAAGATTTTTTCAACATAACTTCTTAAAGATTTTGCTCTTGCAACAGTTGTTTCAATCTTACCTTTCCAAAGAAGGTCTGTAGCTTGACTACGAATTAAGGACAATCTTGCTTCTGTTGGGCGACCTAACATTTTAACTTTCACAGTTCTTTCTCCTTTTTAAAGTTTAAATTTTAGTAATTTTCATTACCTTCAAGCACAATTCCATATGCTTCAAGTTTTGTGATAACTTCTTCCATAGATTTTGCACCCATGTTACGAACTTTCATCATTTCACTCTTGCTCTTTTGTGCAAGGTCACCAATGGTATCAATACCTGCACGTTTTAAGCAGTTGTAACTACGTACGCTCAATTCCATTTCTTCAATTGGCTTTTCCAACAATTTTGTACGTTCGTCTTCCTTTCTTGCAACAAGAATATCAACACCTGACATTCCTTCCACAAGCTCAACAAACATTGCATTGTAGTCGTTCAACAATTTTGCAGAAAGTGCAACAACTTCTTTTGCTGCAACTGTTCCACGAGTTTGAACGTCCAAAACAAGTTTATCAAAGTCAAGATTACGTCCAACACGGCTGGATTGAACTTCAAAATTTACACGTTTAACAGGTGTAAATAATGAATCAATAGCAATGTAGTCAACTTCGTCTGAAAATTCTTTATTTTGACTTGCAGGAACAAATCCTCTGCCACGGCCAACATAAAGAGTAATATCCAAATCTGCATCATCATCTGTTGTGCAGATGTATAAATCTGGATTGATAATTGAAATGCCATCTTCGCATTCAATGTCTTTTGCATAAACTGTGCCAGCACCTTTCTTTTTAAGTCTTAATGTACCTTTAAAGTCTGGTTCTGTTTTGTCAGTTTTAACTGCCAAAGATTTTAAATTCAAAACAATGTCTGGTACATCTTCAGATACACCTTTAATTGTTGAAAATTCATGTAAAACATTTTTGATTTTTACACCAACAACTGCAGCGCCAGGAAGAGAACTCAAAAGTGTTCTTCTTAACATGTTGCCAAGTGTTGTGCCAAAACCTTTTTCCAATGGTTCAACAGTAATAACTGCATGTGCGCCATTGTCTGATTCTTCCAAATTTATTTTTGGTTTTTCAATTTCCATCATATTTAATTTCTCCTATTATCTTGAATAGTATTCAACAATCAAGTGTTCTTGAATGCCTAAGTCAATGTCTTCCCTTTCTGGAAGTGCAAGAACTTTACCTGTCAAATTCTTCATATCCATTTCTAACCATTTTGGTGTGTTAATCTTTTGTTCTTTCAAACTTGCAAACATTTCAAGAGTTTGCTTGCTTTCTTTAACTGCAACAACATCACCAGCTTTAACTTGGTATGAAGGAATATTAACTTTCTTACCATTAACTGTTATGTGACCATGGTTAACAATTTGTCTTGCTTCAGCGCGAGATACGCCAAGACCCAAACGGTAAACCACGTTGTCCAACCTTAATTCAAGCATCTTTAAGAGTGCCCAACCTGTAGCTTCTTTGCTACGTGTTGCTCTTTCATAATAGATTCTAAATTGTTTTTCAAGCATTCCGTATGCTCTTCTTACTTTGTTCTTTTCACGCAATTGTGTTCCATATTCAGAAACTTTCTTTCTTGCTGTGGCATGTGGGCCAGGAGCAACAGGACGTTTATCAAAAGAACATTTTGTTAAGCATCTTTCGCCTTTTAAGAAAAGTTTAACACCTTCTCTACGGCATTGCTTACAACTAGGATTAGTATTCTTTGCCATCTTCTTTTACCCTCCTATAATCTTCTCTTCTTAGGTGGTCTGCAACCATTGTGTGGGATTGGTGATACGTCTTTAATCATTGTAACTTGAAGACCAGCCGTACCAACTGCACGGATTGCTGACTCACGTGCAACACCAGCGCCTTTAATGTAAATAGCAACTTTTGTTACACCAAAACTTGAAGCGTTTTTCAAACAATCTTCAACTGCTTCTTGTGCTGCAAATGGAGTGGTCTTTTTAGCGCCACGGTTACCAAGTTTACCAGCACTGCATTGTGCCAAGACATTGCCTTGACTGTCGGTTAAAGATACCAATGTGTTGTTTGGACCAGCCAAAATGTGCACAGCACCTTCACCGTTGTTAACTAATATCTTTTTCTTTTTTGTTTCTTTTTTAGTATTAGCCATTTATTTTTCTCCTTATTTTATTATGCTTCTTTCTTTTTGTTTGCAATTGTCTTTCTTGGACCTTTGCATGTTCTAGCATTTTGTTTGCTTGATTGACCGCGACATGGCAAATGTGCAATGTGCCTAAGTCCACGATAACATCTAATTTCTTTTAATCTCTTGATGTTTAATGCAACATCTTTTCTTAATTCACCTTCAACTGTATAGTTTGCTTCTAAATATTTACGAATAGAAGCAATATCACTTTCAGAAAGGTCTTTTACACGAGTGTCTGGGTTAATGCCTGTTTCTTTACAGATTTTGCTTGCACTAACTCTGCCAATACCATAAATGTAGGTAAGGCCAATTTCAACTCTCTTTTCATTTGGTAAATCCACACCGGAAATACGTGCCATAATTTTCTCCTTATAAAATTTGTTTTTTTATTTTTATATTTTCTCACAATATCAAATTGCCGCGAGATATTGTGCCATTTTTCAAATTTAATTTGCTTGGATAGTAACAAGCATGTTTAAACTAACCTTGACGTTGTTTGTGCTTTGGTGATTTTGAACAAATAACCATAACTTTACCGTTACGTTTAATCACTTTACATTTTTCGCACATTGGCTTAACTGATGGTCTAACTTTCATTTTATTTTCTCCTTTATAAATTGATTAGTTTTTATCTCTCCATATAATTCTACCTTTGGTTAAATCATATGGACTCATTTCAACTTTAACTTTATCACCTACTAAAATCTTAATAAAATGCGTACGCAATTTACCCGAAATGTAAGCAGTGATTATGTGATTATTCATTATTTGAACTTTGAAGTTTGTGTTACCCAAAACTTCAACAACTTCACCTTCGGCTTCGATACAATCTTCTTTAGACATTTTTACTCCTTTATTTGTCTGTACACTTTCAAATTATTGTAAATTTCAGTGTCTGTAACTTGTGGTTTTGCAACTTTGTTCAAAAGTTGTTCGTCATAAGCAATTTTTATTAAGTGCTTTGGGTTCTTTGCTTTTGGTTTTGTTTTAATTCTATATCTACCATCTATTATAATCGGATTGCCACTTTTGTCAAGAGAAACCACTATAAATAAACGGTTTTTATCATGTCCAGCAATCGATTTTACAACATCGCCCAACTTGAATTCTGAATTCATAACACTCCTATAAAGTTAATATTTCAACACCATCTTTTGTTATAAGGATAGTGTTTTCATAATGTGCACTTGGAAGTCCGTCTTGAGTTGTAACTGTCCAATCGTTATCTTCCAAATAGACATCACGTCTGCCCATTGTTGACATTGGTTCGATAGCCAAAGTCATGCCTTCTTCAAGCATAATGCCCGAATTGTACTTTCCAAAATTTGGAACCATAGGGTCTTCATGCAACTCTGTGCCAACCCCGTGTCCAACAAGTTCTCTAACCACTCCATAACCACGTTCTTCCAAATATGTTTGAACACGGTGACTTATATGGCCAAGTCTTGAACCTGCTTTAATATCTTTGATGCCCTCAAAAAACGATTGTTTTGTGGCTTCAATAAGTTTTTGCTTTTCCAAACTGATGTTTCCAACAGGAAAAGTTCTTGCTGCATCTGAATGATAACCCTGCCAAATGCAACCACAATCAATGCTGATTATGTCGCCTTCTTTAAGTGGTTCATCATCACAAAATCCATGCACAACTTGTTCATTTTTACTTGCACAGATTGTAAATGGAAAACCTTCATAATGCAAAAAGGAAGGTTTTGCGCCTTGGGAAATAATGTAATTATAAGCCAAATCATTAAGGCGCGAAGTGGTTTGGCCAGGATAAATTGATTGCTCAATAAGGTCAAGAGTTTGTTTCAAAATCTTGCCTGCTTTACGCATCAATTCAATTTCTTTTTCGTTTTTAATTTTTATGTTCATTCTCAATAACCTTCATTACATCTAACAAAATTGCAGTTGGATATCTGTTTGCATCAACTTCATAAACAACTCCACGTTCACCATAATAGTTAATTAATGGCAAAGTTTCTGTTTCAAACACTTCAAACCTACGTTCAATAGATTCCAATGTGTCATCTGCCCTTTGTGTAAGTTTTCCACCACACTTGCAGGTATCTGAAGTTGCCAAATTTTTTGCCGTAACATGTCCACATTTTTCACAAGTTAATCTGTTCAAAATTCGGTCAATGGCAACGGCTTTATCTAACTTAAGGTAAATAACCAAATCCACTTTGGCAATTTGTTCCAATGCTTTTGCTTGTTCCACTGTTCTTGGAAAGCCATCAAAGATTGTTATGGAATTGTCAGCATTTTTCAATTTGTCTTTAACTAATGCAAAGATTGCATCAAAATCTGCCAACAATCCATTATTTATCCTTTCTTCAATGTTTTTGCCAAGGTCAGAACCTGTCAAAATTTCATCTCTACATAATTGTCCTGCTGAAATAAGGTTAAATTTAAGTTTTTGTTGTAAGTAGGAAACCAAAGTGCCTTTTCCAGCGCCCTGTATTCCTAAAAGAACTATATTCATATTTCCTCTTATTTCAAGAATCCTCTGTAATTTCTCATCATCATTTGTGCTTCAAGTTGTTTTTGGAATTCCAAAGCAACAGAAACTACGATAAGCATACCAGTTGCACTAAATGCACTTGTTAAGCCATTAGAACCACTGATTGCTGTAAACAACAATGTTGGAATCAATGCCATAAATGCCAAGAAAATTGCACCAAAGAATGTAATTCTCTTATTTATGCCATCAAGGTATTGAGCAGTTGGTTTACCAGGCCTTATGCCAGGAATAAACCCACCGTTTTGTTGAATTTGACGGCTGATTTCGTCAGTATCAAATTGAACCATTGTCCAGAAATATGCAAATGCCAAAATGAGCAATGCCATAAGAATAGCATACACCCAACTTCCTGCACCAACCCAAGTGTTCCACCAACCAATGAAACCGTCGGTTACATTAGGCCAGAAAATACTGAATATCATTTGTGGGAAAGTTAAAATTGCACTTGCAAAGATGATTGGCATAACCCCGTTTGCGTTAACACGTACAGGGATATATGTGGATTGACCACCATACATTTTTCTGCCTTTCATTTGTTTTGCATATTGTACACCAACACGTCTTTCGCCTCCGTCTACAAAAACAACCAAAGCGAAAATTGCAATTAATGCAACAACAAACAAAACCAATTTCCAAATTGCTTCTGAATTACCAGAACCAATATCGCTGAAGTTGCCCATGATTGCAGTTGTAGCACTTGACAAAATACCAACGAAAATTAAAAGTGACATACCATTGCCAATTCCAATTTCGGTGATTTTTTCACCAAGCCAAACTGTAAACATAGCACCAGCAACCAACATCAAAACAACAAACACATAGAATAAGAATTTGTTATTAGCAAACAAACTTAAGTTTGCTGAATCTGCAGCACCAAAACCTACTGCAATACCAATTGCTTGAGCAACTGCAATAACTAATGCTGCAATTTTTGTGTACAAACTAATTCTTTTCCTACCGTCAGCGCCACCTTCTTTGGCAAGACGTTGCCAACTAGGAATAACAACTGAAAGTAATTGAATTATGATTGATGCTGTGATGTATGGTGAAACACCAAGTGCAAGGAATGAACCTTGAGAAAGTGCACCACCACTAACCGAACTTAATAAACTTAAGAACGTGTTGCTTTCAACGTTTGACCTAAACACCTCTGGTTTAAGCCCAATAATTGGGAGCCAACAACCAAGGCGATAGATGAACAAAAGAAGCAAAGTTAAAAGAATTTTATTCCTTACTTCTTTAATTTTAAAAGCGTCAGCTAATGTTTTAAACATTATACCTCCTCTGCACTGCCACCTTGTGCTGTAATTTTGTCTTTAGCAGACTTTGTAAATTTGTTTGCAACAACTTTCAAAGCAACTGAAAGTTCACCGTTACCCAAAACTTTTACGCCATCTTTTTCCACTTTGGAAAGAATGCCTGTTTCAACAAGTTTTGCAGCATCAACTTCTGTGTTTGCTTCAAATACGTTAAGTTGTGCAACGTTTACAATTGAATAAACCTTTTTGAATTTAGCGTTGCTAAATCCTCTTACAGGTAATCTTCTATATAAAGGATTTTGTCCACCTTCAAATCCGGGACGTACACCGCCACCAGAACGAGCGTTTTGACCTTTGTGTCCTTTGCCAGAAGTTTTACCGATACCACTACCAATACCACGGCCAAGTCTTTTCTTACTTGTACGAGCACCGTCAGCGTTTCTTAATTCATGTATATACATAATTTCTCCTTCTTACGCTTCTTCTTCCACTTTAAACACGTGGTTAACTTTGAAGATGCTTCCTCTTATACTTTCATTGTCAGGAAGAACTCTTGTTTGATGAGGTTTGGTAAAACCCAATGCCGCAACAATTTTTGCTTGACGCTTATCTAATGTTGCTGTGCCTCTAACTAAGGTAACCTTAATTGTTTTTTGTGATTTCTTAGCCATAATTCCTCCTAAATTTCGTCAACAGATTTGCCACGAAGCATAGCAACTTGTTCTTTTGTTCTTAATGATTTAAGACCATTCAATGTTGCTCTTACAACGTTAATTTTATCTGTTGAACCATAAATTTTTGCAGTAATATCTGTGTATCCTGCAATTTCGAAAACTTGACGTGCTGCACCACCAGCAATTAAACCACTACCTTTTTTGGAAGGAAGCATTTTAACTGATGTTTTTGCAAATCTGCCAATAATTTCGTGTGGGATTGTACCATTAATAACTGGAACAGTAATTAAGGATTTTTTAGCAGACTTGGAAGCCTTTTCAATAGCAGCAGGAACTTCTGCAGCCTTTGCAATGCCCATACCAACTCTACCTTTTCTGTCACCAGCAATAACAAGAGCAGAAAAACGCATTGTACGTCCACCTTGTACAACTTTTGTAACACGACGGCAGTCAAGCATCTTTTTGTCAAATTCGTCTTTAACTTCTTCTCTTGGTTTTCTAAATTCACGTTTTTGTTGTTGTGCCATAATTACTCCTTAAAATTTCAAGCCAGCGGCTCTTGCACCGTCAGCAAGTTCTTTTACTCGACCAGTATAAAGGTATCCACCTCTGTCGAAAACTACTTCTGTAATTTTCTTTTTCTTTGCAAGACGTGCTACTTCTTCGCCAACAAATCTTGCTTGTTCTTTGTTTGTCATATCTTTAACTTTTGCTGCAACCTCCTTTTGAGTTGTGTTGCATGCAACCAATGTTACGCCCTTACTGTCATCAACAATTTGAGCATATATATGATTTAAACTTCTGTAAACGCAAAGTCTTGGACGTTTGGTTGTACCAGCTAAATCATGACGAATTTTAACATGACGTTTAATTCTGTTAGCATTTTTATCAACTTTATTAATCATAATTTAACCTCCTACGCTTTCTTTGCAGCAGCCTTACCTGGTTTCAAAATCACTCTTTCATCAGAATAGTGAATTCCGTAACCATGATATGGTTCAACTGGACGCAATGCTCTAATTTTTGCAGCAATTGCACCAACCAATTGTTTATCTGCACCTTTTACAATAATTGTGTTGTTGTCTGGACATTCCAATGTGATGCCTGCAATTTCTTCAAATTCAACAGGGTGGCTTAAGCCCAAACCCATAACAAGTTTGTTACCTTGTTTTGAAAGTTTGTAACCAACACCATTAACTGTTAAAGATTTACTGAATCCGTCTTTTACACCAACAACCATATTGTGGATTAATTGTCTATAAAGACCTTGTTTTACATTTGAATCTGTAAGTTCATCTTTACGTGTAACGTAAATTTCATTTTCTTTTACTTCAACAGAAACATTGTTTGAAACTTCTTGTGTTAATGTGCCTTTTGGGCCTGTAACTTTAACAACATTTCCATTAACTTCTGCTGTAACACCAGCAGGGATTGAGATAGGTAATTTTCCAATTCTTGACATATTACACCTCTCTACCATACGTAGGCGAGAACTTCGCCACCTACGTTTTCTTTTCTTGCATTTTTATCTGTCAAAATGCCTTTACTTGTTGAAATAATAGCAATTCCCAAACCGTTAAGAACTTGTGGTAATTGATCAGCATTAGCATAAATTCTTAAACCTGGTTTGCTAATTCTTTTAAGTCCTTGGATAACTTTTTCACCTTTAGGACCATATTTAAGTGTAATTTCAATCATCTTGCCACTTTCGTTATCAACAACCTTGAAATCTGCAACATATCCTTCATTTTTAAGGATTTCTGCAATTGCAAGTTTGGTTTTTGATTGTGGTACAAGTACACTTTCATGCTTGTTAGCATTCGCATTGCGAATACGTGTAAGCATATCTGCAATTGGGTCTATTGTTAACATAATCTTCTCCTTTTACCAACTAGCTTTCTCAACACCAGGAATTTCACCTTTGTGTGCTAAATTTCTAAAACATATTCTGCAAATTCCGTATTTCTTCAAAACGGCATGTGGACGGCCACAAAGAGAACATCTCGTGTAAGCACGAGTTGAAAACTTTGCAGGTCTTTGTTGTTTATTTACTATTGCTTTTCTTGCCATAATCCACTCCTATTTAACCTTCTTGAATGGTACGCCCATCAATCTCAACAATTCAAGAGCTTCTTCATTTGTTTTTGCTGTTGTAATAAACATAATGTCGAAACCACGAACTGCATCAATTTTGTCATATATAATTTCTGGGAAAATAATTTGTTCTTTTACACCGAAACTATAATTTCCGCGACCATCAAAGGATTTTGTACTCAAACCTTGGAAGTCCCTAACACGTGGTAATGCAACTGATACTAATCTATCAAAGAATTCGTACATTTTTTCACCACGCAAAGTAACTTTTGCGCCAATTTTTTGACCTTGACGAAGCTTGAAATTTGCTACTGATTTTTTTGCATAAGTTGTAACTGCCTTTTGGCCAGCAATCAAAGATAATTCTTCAACAGCTGTGTTAAAACTTTTTGCGTTGTCTTTTTCTTTACCAAGACGAAGGCTTAAAACGATTTTTTCAAGTTTTGGTGTTTGCATTACGTTTTTGTAACCAAATTTTGCTTGTAATTCTTTTTTAACCACTTCGTTATAGTATGCATGACGTCTATTAATTTCTTTTTCCATTTGTCATACTCCTTTACGCTTTCTTACTGCTTTTTGCAGGTTTTTTTGCAACGTCCAAAACTGCACCACATTTCTTGCATACACGGACACTCTTTCCGTCAACAAGTTTATTATAGCTTCTAAATTGTCCGAAAGCACTTATATTGACGCCTTTTTTTAATTCTTTTTCGCTTATAAGTCTTTCGGAAATTGTTACAGGCAAAATATCACCTTGCCCCGATAAACGCTTAACTAAAACGTTCATTTCGTAAAACCCTTCGCCGTATACTTCGTGTGAAAATTCTGCGTCGCTGATAATTTCCCCGCTAATAAAAACCTTGTTGTTTTTTTCTAAAAAATTGTTCATTACTATTTCTCCTCAATATTTAAACGTAACTTTTTTGTTTACCTTCATTGTCAATTTGATAATTTTCTTTATAAATAAGCTCTGAAACAGGCAAAATTTCATATCCTAAATCTTTTATTTTATGCAAAAGACCTGCGTGTCTGATTGCAGAAGGCCCCATATCAACGCCTTTACGAACAGCACCCAAGTCCATTTGTACACCAATTATATCAATTGTTTTAGAAATCATGTGTTATAC
>CALCEI010000190.1 GCA_937900575.1 uncultured Clostridia bacterium | reverse complement strand
TATTCACAAAACACAATGGTGGGTACATAATACACCACCAATTGTCGCCTTCAGCTTCGCCCAATTCAACAATAACCGCATCATAATATCCCGCTTCCAAAGTGGTGTTATTATAATTTCTTGTTGGAAAATATTCATTATTTATTTTTATTTTTGCAAAATAATTAAAATTATTTTCTTTTAATTTATTATTACATATATTTTCCATATTATTTTTTAATTTTTCCACAATATTAATTGCTTGCTCTTTGGACTTCACATTTGCAAAGTGCGGAGTTAAAAATTTTACCAGCTCATCTTTAATTTGATATTTAACATTTTGGTCAATTGTCAAATTGCTGTTTGCACGTATATGGATCCTTAAATAATCATAATCATTTTGCGCTGGCAAAAACAATGCCACAGAAAAAATCACAAAAAATAAAATAATAATTATAAAAATATTTCTTTTCATAATTTAATTTTTGGTAATATTTTATTAAAAAAACGCAAAAATTTAATTATTTTTGCAATTTTTTATTTATTTTTGTAATATTTAATTAATATTTCTACCATTAGAATTTAATAATGCATTCCAAGTTTTTGGTCCAACAATTCCGTCTGGTGTAAGTCCGTTTTCGGTTTGAAATTGTTTAACAGCATTTAATGTTTCATTTCCAAACACGCCATCCAAATTGGTTATAGGATAAAGATAAGAAAGCAACAATCTTTGCAAAAACAAAACTCCACTTTTTCTGTCCCCTTGCCTAAGTGTTATGCCAGAAGGATTTAAATTTAAAAGAGCTCTCCAAGTGTTAGGTCCAACAACTCCGTCCACTGTCAAATTATTGTTGCGTTGAAACGTGCGCACTGCATTCAAAGTGTTGCCACCAAAGCTTCCGTCAGTGCTTAAATTAAACCCATATTGGTTTAAAAGGTACTGCAAAAGTTTAACAAAGTTACCCCTGTTAGTTGCCTTTAAAATAGGGTAATTCTTGAGTTCACGTGGTACATAATTAACGCCCAAATATTCGCACACTCCAGCACATGCACCTTCGCCAACATTGTTAACAAAAATTGGGTTAAGCATAAGCTTTGCTTCTTCTTTGTTTGTCATAAAACCTGATTCAATCAAACTAGAAACACAATTTACATTTGACAGAACTCCAACCGAAAGTGAACCAACAAAACGCCCAGGTCTTCCCGTAAAATTCACAACGTTTTGATAAATGCGTTCGCTTAAATTTCTGCTTCTTGTTGCAAACAAATTGTAGGGGCTATAATATACCTCCACCCCACGCGCGTTGTTGAATGATGTACCATTGCCAGCAGCATTATAAGCAAACGTTACAAGCAAACTTAAATTTGCTCTGTTAATTCTAGAAATTCGTGTTGAAATATTAATATCTTGAATTTCCGGATGAATATCATAAATATTAAATCCGCATCTTAAACATGCAAAAATAAAATT
>CALCEI010000189.1 GCA_937900575.1 uncultured Clostridia bacterium | reverse complement strand
GATATATTTGTCGCAAAATTTCCGTTGCTTATCCGTCATCCCATTTTCACCTCTTTTTCTGATATTGCGTACAAAAAAAGCACCACTTAACGCAAGCAGTGCTTTTTTCAATTTCTCACACTATAGTATATCATAAAAAAGTAAATTCAACATTATTAAAGCTGTTTGCTCCACGTTTGCCTGAATATGCATTGCTAAACATTTGTCCGTAGGTTGCTTCTGTATCCAACAAATTGTCAATTTCCAAAGCCTTGCCATACAAACCACCAAAGTTATAATGTTCACTTTCAACTGCTTGCAAACAAGAATTGATGTTTACATAAGGTGCAACACCAAACAAACCACCAATTGTTTTGCCTGAATAGAAGGATGCTTTGCTGTAACAACAATCAATGTTACATCCAATACCAATACCAACCAAACCACCAGCATAAGAAGCAGATTCAAGCAAGGTTGTGTTGCCAATTGTAGATGCATCCAATTCTGCATCGTCATTAGATGTCAAATCCAAAATATAATCTGCAATTGCCTCATCGTATGCGTATTGAACGTCTTCCACTGCTGTAACTTGAGAAGCTTTTAATTTGCCCAAGAACACACCAAACAATCCACCTGCTGATGCGTAACCTTTAATTCTATCTCCATCTCCAACATTATATTTAACTTTTAATGCTGAAACACCTTCGTTTGCATACCCTGCAACACCACCAGCATAAGAAAGTTGTCTTAAATATGTATCATAACCAATTGTGCCAGAGTAATTATTTCTGTTGAAATACATAAGAGCACTGTTTTCTACGGTTGTTTGTGCTTTTAAGTTGGAAGTAATTCCGTACAAAATTGATTTACCTTCAATAACACCCGCAACACCACCAGCAAAGCTGTAACCATTAATTACTGTGTTTGCACCATCAAGGTTTACGTTTACAATGACACTGTTGCTAATTTTACCTGCCAAACCACCAGAATACATTGTGTTCTTTGAACTGAATGCTGCATCATAATATTGTAAATTTAAATTTTTGATGTAAGCATTTTCAATGTATGCAAACAAACCAAGTGAATCTTCTTCAGATTCATTTGCATCCAAATAAATTCCAGAAATTGTCATTCCATTTCCTTCAAATGAGGTTATGGAATCTGTGTTATTACCAAGTTTAAAGTTAAGCCTTGTGTCAATTCCAGATGGGTTATCATTAAAGTTAAGGTTATTAATAAGCCTTACATATCCCACCATTGTTTTTACGCCAGAAAGAGTTGTTGCTCTTTGTGTTAAATAGTTAAATTCTTCTTCAGAACTTATTACAACAGGGTTGTTGCTGCTTCCAATATTATAACTTGGTGCATATGCATACCTGTTTTCAACACTTGTTTCATCAGAAATTAAATATCTATAAGAAATTGCAACTTTGTTTGCTGTTGTAAGCTCTGGCAAAATTCTGTGTTGATTGTTTATTGTGTAGTAAGACCAAATGCCTTCTTCTCTCTCTGCTTTTGTGTTGCTTAGAACAAACACA
>CALCEI010000188.1 GCA_937900575.1 uncultured Clostridia bacterium | reverse complement strand
CTGAGGATATATTATGAAAAAAAGAGAGCGCCATAGAATTAAGAAAGCAAAAAAAGTATTAATTTCAGCATTAATGTTTGGGGTATTATCAAGTTCTATAATGTCAACACAAGCAATTGCACAAGACATTGAATCACAAGCCTACTGGCTCAGAGATGTTGGTGAAAGTGGTAACTATAATTATTACGATATTGTAAATGGCGTAAAAACATATTACTACGAATGCACTTACACTTTGACAATTGATAGGGTGGCACCAGAAAATAACATAAAATACTTGGAAGCAAATGATAATTTGGCAAGTTATTATGTGGTTGATGGACAAACATCTTTGTTTGCTCAAACCGTAACAGAAAACACAGCAGGGTTATACTTCTCTAATACATATATTAATAGGGATGTGCAAAATCTTTATGCATTTGCTGTAACAAACGACACACCATTTGATGCTAGCGGAATTTCAGCTTTGTATTACAACATATTTGACCATGTTGGCGAATTACACTGGTCACCATCACAATTGCCTGATGGATCTCAAATTGACATTAAAGGTAAAGACATTCAATGCGTAAGAGACTTGGGCTTGGGTGATGAAAATGTGGATAAGTATATTGAAATTCTTGAAGTTGATGAAGCAGGCAACGTCGCACAATATTTAATTTATTATCGTTCAGCTGAAGTTAACGAAGATAATCCATATAACAACATCAGCATTACAATCAGTGCAAAACAATACACAGCAGAAGGTTTGGATGAAACCTTTAAACCTTTGGTGTTTAAAATGGAAGATGCAATTAATGGTGCTTTGCCTTTGAATTTCACTGTTTATGATGTGGAAACAAACGAAGATTGTTTAATTTCTAGAGGCGGACACAACGAAACATTCTATTACATTGCATTTGTTGATAACCAAGCACAAACAAAATTTAGTTTAAAAACAAACGGTGCAACAATATTTACAAACAGAGAAGTTCCAACAGCCATAGTTGAAGGAATTAAAGCAATTGGCCCTGGCAACTATCAAATTATTATTTTAACACAAGATGCACAACAAGTTTACACTGCTACATTTGATTATTATGCTTCTTCAACATATCAAATTGATGCAAAAGATTTGGTATCTCAAGATAAAACTCAAATCATTTTAAACAAAGCAAACAAAGTGATTGACGGCATAACATATTATGCACGTAAAATTAAAATTGTTGTGGATTCAACCGATTACGTTTATTTCTGTGCACCAGAAGATGGTTATAAATATTATTTAAATGGGGATAAAACAACCCCAGCTGATCCTCTTATTTTAATTGAAGTGGACCGCACATATCAAATTACAACATATGATGTGTTTGGCAACATAAGCAATTATAGATTTAAAGGATCTGCAGATGATGAATTTATTAAATTGACATCTGAAAAACCATTCTTTGTTTACAGCCAAGTTTATTATGTGTTTGATGAAACCGTTGTTGATTTTGATGTAAACATTTATAAAATTAAAGTAAATTATAAATTCAATGATACCTCTTATGATTTGCCTGTGGAAACAGCCGGAGAAGAAATTGTTGGATATAAAAATTTGATTGTTTATAACACAATTTTGGGTACAGTAACAATTAAACCATATAAAGAATTACCTGCCGGCGCAAGATTTGAAGCAAAAATTGAATTTTACTATAACGGCGTTTATGAAACAGAGTATAAAATTGTTTTGGATTGCAACACAGAAAACGTTTCATTAAGGGATATTAACAACGTTGGCCACGACATGATGTTTAATTATAATGTTGGACCAAATTTCTATGAAAAAGTTACATCCTTTGGTGTATCCAGCTCTGGAACAATGAATTTGAGTTGGGAACACATGCAAGATAGCCATTATACTTATCATTATAGATTGCATGAAATTATGAATGATGGTACGGTTAAAGTTACAGACGTTGATGAAGTTACAAACAAAGTTATAAGCACAACGTCATTAAGCTCTGGCAAATATTATTTTGAAATTATTGTTCATTCAAATCCTCGTTATACTGACGGCGAAGAAGTTTATATTGGTAACAAGGTTTATGCATTTGCTGTTAAAGCAATTTCTTCAGAATTATATTATGTTGAAAATGAATTTAACGTAGCAATGGCTGCAAATTCAACCTTTACAATTGAAGATCTTAGCACAGAAATTGTTGGATTACCATATAATGATATTCCTTTGTATATCAGCAATGGTGAAATGCATGTTATTTATGATTCAACACAAGGCATAACATTATATTCTGTTTATGAAGGGCCTCTTGGTGATGGATATACACTTCAAATTTACAGAGTGGCAACTGCAACTTATTCAATTTATTTAGGTTTAATGCAAACACCAAAAACCGAAACAGTTATTGACAACAGATTAAGTTACACAACAACCGAAATTAATGCAGAAGGTGAACCTTCCACAAAAACGGTTGAATGGAACGCTTTGACAAGTTTGGAAGAAGTTTGTTTGACAAAAACAGACGTTACATTGAACTTCTATCCAAAAATGACAGATGTAGTTTTAGGTACAAAATTACGCCTTAAAAATTTAATTTTGTTAGATTTATACTATAATGGCCAATTTGTAAAAACATTTACACCTTCCCTGGATTCAAAAGGTGTTTACACACTTAAAACATCAGAATATCAATACCTAATTAAAGGTAGTGGTGAATATGTGTTTATGTTCAGAGATTTGGCTGGCAACAAACATGTGTTTAATTCTGTTTATGAAGCTTTGCCATCAAATTATATTTCATTGACAATTTTGCGTGAAATTGTTGTTAACGTTGAAAACGACGGCCACACAACAGCACCAATTGACAATGCTTATTATAATGGAGAAGTTAAAGTTTCTGTTTATAATGAAACAATTTACGGAGCAAACATAATAAGTTTGACCGCAACAAGAAACAACACAAATTTTGTGCCAACAAAAACCGCTTACGTTTACCAATTTACATTGCCTGGGACTTACCGCTTGAAATTTACTGTAAATTATAACAACGTAACATTAACAAAAACTTTGGTGTTTACAATTATTAATCCAAAGGAATGTAGAGAAAACATTAATTTAACAACAATATCTGGTTACAAAATTACCAAAGTTACAAAACTTGATGGTACAGATGTAACCACAGCATTCTTAAAGATGCTTAACAATTCAGGTAAGTTGTTGACGTATGATAAAGTGATTGAATATAGTGACGAAATGGCACTTTCTGCCGGAAAACAATATTTTAAAATTGATTATACTGTTGAGGCTGGAACTTACCCAGAACGTAGTGCAAGTTTTGCTTTCAGTATGAACAACGAAATTCCAAACATCACATGTTCTTTGGCTCCTGGCGAAACAACAACAAAAGGATTTACAGTTTCTTATAACGCAGGCATCATTTATGATCAAATTGGCGAATGCATGATTTATGTAAATGATCAAGTTTATGTAATTGATGAAAATTCTGCTGATACACTTGCAACAATTTCTGTAACTCAAAAAGGCAATGGCACAGGCGATTATTATGTTTCATTACAAACAACTTCTGGCAACATAATTTCCAGCTTTAAAGTTGTTGTAAAAGAACCATTAAACGTATGGGCAATTATCATAATTGTTGTTGCAGTTGGTGCAGTGACTGCAGTTGTTGTGACAATTATATTGTTGCGTAACAAAATGAAAGTTAGATAACAAAAAACTCGGACAACCGAGTTTTTTGTTTTGCTTGTTATTTGTTGTACGTTATTTATTTGCATTTTCATTTGAAGGTTTTGGTGCAAGTTTCTTTTCTTTGTTTTTTGTTTTTAATTGTTGAAAGAAAATTTCACCTTCGTGAGATTGGAAGTATACGCCAACAATGCCTTTTTTCTTACTGCTTAAAATATAGTAAGCGGCACGTTTGCGGGCACCACCAACAATGTAACCAACACGTTTATTGTTTGGTTCCACAAACACATTATAGGCACGCAACCTGCCTTGGTTATCCAAAATTGTTATGCCATCGAAGTTGAGCATTTTTAAAAGCAAATCGCAATAGGCTTGTAGTTTTGTTTCGCTGTAGCTTTTGGATTGAGAAAACAATTTGCTGAAAGAAATTGGTTCTTTTAACCAAACACCATCTTCAAACATGCCATTATCTTTATAATCTTTATCCACAATTACGCAAATTGAACCATTAACATCATTGATGACGTTGGTGAATATGTTTTGATACATATTTTTCATATCCTGTAACTTGCGCTGTGTTGTGCGAAGTTTGGAAAAGATTGTGTCAATAAATTCTTTAATTTCTGTTGTGTAGGTGTTATCCTTTGTTTTGTCCAAGGAAAAGTTGATGTAAACTGCATTGCCTGAAATTGATTTTATGGACATTGTGTAAAAGTTAAGTGGACGTACCAAAAGGCAATGAATATCATCCCTATCCTTCAAA
>CALCEI010000187.1 GCA_937900575.1 uncultured Clostridia bacterium | reverse complement strand
AAGCAAACAAGGCCTTCCGTGATGTTGATGGCGAGTTGAAAGAAACGGTAAATCAAGCAGTTGGCACGGAATCAAAAGATGCTTACAATCAATTTGAAGAACAAAATGAATTGCACACCAAAAGCAGAAAAGATGTTGCAATTGTAGGACAAAAATATTCTCTTTGGCTTAATCTTGTAAAAATTGCAATTTACATCATTTCTTGCACCATTGCAGGTATTTTGACAATAAATGGGTCAATTCTTATTGGTGAATACTTAATATTTATTGCCTTTGTTAACACAATTTTCTCACAAATACTATCTTTCATTGATATAATTGCATCAATAAAATCTACAAAACCACGCATTGAAAAAGTGCAAAAGTTAATGGAGGCAAAATAATGAAAAATTCTCATGTTTTAAGAATAATAAAAATGTTTTGCAAAAACAAACGTGCTGTAATTTATGCGTGCATAATGTGCGTTTTAGGTTTGGCAGTTGGTATTGTAACTCCAATATGTAATGGCCTTATGCAAGATGAAATTTTGCCCAACAAAAACATTTATTTGTTTGTTGTTTTAACAATTGTTATTTTGGTTTTGAACGTTGTATCTGTACTTTCATCTTACTTTGTTAAAAAAATCATGATAAGTGAAGGTGTAAATATAACTTCCAACATGCGCAAGCGTATCGTCAACTTTAACATTTTTAATAAAAAAACACCTTTTAATAAAGGTGAAGTTGTAATTGATAGCACAAAATTTTTGGAAGAAACCAACAACTTTTTGGCATCATATCTGTACTTTATTTTCGATTCAATTTTAAAATTTTTGTTCTATTTACCTTTCTTCCTTATTTATGGCAGATGGTTGAGTCTTATTATGGTTGCTTTTGCAATTTTGGGTTATATTTTTATGGAAATTGTGGCAAAAAAAGCAAAAGTTGCAGTTGCAAAATCAAAAATTGTGGATACAGAAAGATATTCTTACATGATTGACCTTTTAAACATAATCCAAGATAAAGATTTTAAAGAAGATGAAAAGTATTGTTGTGATACATATATGAACCTTGTTTATGATTGTGATAAAGCATGGAATCATTACGTCCTTTGGGCAAATGCTTACACTTTGATATTTTCTTCCTTATGGGCAATTGGCAGAGCAATCTGTTTCTGTTTGGCATTTAACATGATTGGCGCAGGCGCAATAACAGTTTCACTTTTTGTAGCATTTAACTCTTATTTGGAACAAATTTTTAGCCCACTTTCCAATTTTGTAAGTTACAAACAAAATTCGGACCAATACAATGCAACTTTAAACCGTGTTTTCGATTTATACGATAAATCTGAATAGCAAATAAGGGCTTATACTTTTTAAAAGTTGTTTTAATTGTTTGCGTTATTTTTGTTTTAATGTTATTATCAAATTGAGAGAGTGAATTATGGAATATTTGTATTATGTTTTACTTGCAATTGCATCTTACTTCCTTGGCAATATAACTTGGGGTAGGTTGGTTGCAAAAGCACACAATGATGACATTACCAAACATGGCAGTGGCAATCCAGGTACATTAAATGTTTGGCGTACTTTTGGCTTTTGGTCTGGTGTTTTAACTTTTGCATTGGATATGATTAAAGCAGTTATACCAACACTTGTTGCATATTTAACCTTTGGTTACCTTGGTTGCAACCCAGAAATTGCACTTTATGTTGCAGGTTTTTCTGTTGTTGTTGGCCACATTTTCCCTGTTATTTATGGGTTTAAAGGTGGCAAGGGTATTGCAACATCAATTGGTGTGTTCCTTGTTGCAAATTGGTGGGTGGCACTCATCTGTTTTGCAGTTATGATTATCATTATGTTGTTTGTTAAATATGGTTTCTTGGCAGATTTGTTGTTTGTGCTTGCCATGAGCATTGTTGAAATCTGCTTATGCAACCCAGCAAATTGGGTAAACTATATTTTCATTGGTGGGATTTTGGCACTTGTTGTTTTTGCACACAGGGCAAATATTGTGCGCTTCGTTCAAGGCAGAGAAAACAAGACAGAACTTTTAAAAATGCTTAAAGGTTTATTCAAAAAGAAACCAAAAGAGGAAAAATAATTGATTGACACACATTGTCATCTTAATGATTTAAAATACAAAAATGTTGGCGAAATCGTCAACAATTTTTTGTCATCTGGGGTGGAGTGTGTTGTCTGCGTGGGGTGTGACCCAGCATCAAATTCCCGTGCAAAAGAAATTGCAAAGGAATATCCATGTGTTTATTATGCCGTAGGCATACACCCAGACGATTGCAACAAATTCAACTCACATGAACTTGAAAATTACTTAACTGCAGGTGATAAAAAACTTGTTGCAGTGGGCGAAATTGGTTTGGATTATTTCCACAACACAGAAAACAAAACTGAACAAAAACGAGTGTTTGAAGCGCAAATTGAACTTGCAAAAAATCACCATCTGCCTTTCATTATACATTGTCGTGATGCTTATGGTGATACACTTGAAATTTTAAAAGCACATGCACCTTATCCTGATGGCGCAGTTATGCATTGTTACAGTGGCAGTTTAGATTTTGCAAAAGAAATTCTTAAACTTAACATAAAAATTTCCTTCACGGGCTCGGTAACTTTCAAAAATGCAAAAAATGTTCAAAACGTGGCACAAAATTTGCCAAAAGGTAGTTTCTTTTTTGAAACAGATAGCCCATACTTAAGCCCAGAACCAGTGCGTGGTGCAACAAACGAACCCAAAAATGTCTTTTATGTTGCAAAATTTGTGGCAGATTTAAGGCAAGAAGATGCCAAAACATTAATTGCTGAAACCGATAAGGTTGCAAAGGAATTTTTCAATTTACGTTGATGTATAACTTTGCATATATAAAATGAAGAAAGGTGGATTTATGAATAAAGAAGACAAAGCAATTGAATATAGGTATATTTTATCTAACTACATTAAGTATCGTGATAAATTGTGTTTTGCCATTAAAGATTTAAGGCATATTTTAGAAGAAAAAGATATGAATAATATTGATGCGATGGAAATAATGGCAGAATTGCAAGATAGATTTGATGATAGCAAAAAATTGCTAAAAGCACTTAACGAAAATATTCTTACAATAATTGATAAGGGCGAAGAAGAATTTAATCCTTCAAATTATAAATTGGATATTGTAATAGAATCCGTGCAAAATTTTGTTGATTATGTTTGTTACATAAAAAATCAATTGTCAGGTTATGGTTTGGAAGATGAAACGAACAATTTTAACGAATTAAATTAAGGGCATAAGCCCTTTTTTGTTACAAAAATTATTAACAAAATTAAAAAACCATATTGACAAAGATCATATTATGGTTTAAAATACGGGTATTGGTAGGTGAATTATGAGTATAAAAGAAGAAAGCAAAGCATATTTTAAATTGTTGGAAGATACAATTGCCGACATGGAATTTGTTTATGAAAATAAACAAGTTTATGAAGAAGCTTTTGTAACTTTGCCAAGAGAACTTGCAAGAGATATTGCTGATGCAAAGAGAAGTTTAAAATTATTGAAAGGATATGTTGATGCAACAGAAGATGTTGATTTGCAAGGAATTAAAAAAACAGTTTATAGTTATGTAGATGATTTTAATAATACAAAGCATCAATTGGAAATTATGGGTCTTTGCCCAATTAAGGAAGAAGAAAAGGTTGAAGAAGGGATTTAGTTATCCCTTTTTTTATGCAAAAAATTGGCAATTTTAAGGCAAAAACAAGCATCGCAACAAGCCACGTGTTAAAAAATTTTGTAATTTGCTATTGACAAATGCAAAAACCATGTTAAAATATAATCGTCAGCTTGGTCAGATGGTCGCAAGTTAAACGTAAGGTTTTGCTTGAGGAAAGTCCGAGCTTCACAGAGCAAAGTGCTTGCTAACGGCAAGTCTAGGCAACTAGAAGGAAAGTGCAACAGAAAATTACCGCTACAATACCCCTAAGCGGATTTTAGTAAGGATGAAAAGGCGAGGTAAGAGCTCACCGCAGATTTGGTGACAAATCTGGTCCATGCAAACCCCACTTGAAGCAAGGTTAAAATGTTTACATTGGTTGCTCGCCAAAACATTAAAAACACCGCTAGAAATGTAAAGCAATTTACAGGCTAGATAGATGACCGTCTAATACAGAACTCGGCTTATAGGCCAAACTGCCACCTAAATGCTTTCATCCTTTTGGATGGTAGAGAATGTTTATCAGAGCATTCTCTATTTTTTTTGCAAAAATTCCATATTGACAAATTGGCATAAATATGTTAATATTTAACCGAGGTTAAAAACTATGATGGATGAAAGATATGAGGAAGGATATGTAGAGATGCAAGATGGCGAATTTACATATTTTGAAGATGTTCCAGACGATATGCATGATAAATATCCATATATGGGTAGTTATAAAGAAGCGTGTGAAGGTCATCGCATTGCCTTGGTTCGTGATAGACACGGCAAGTGGGGTTATCTTAAAGAAGATGGCGACATGTTAATTAAATGTGATTATGACACAAAAGAAGAAGCCCAAAATGCTTTGCACCATTTTTCTTCTAACATAGCACAATTATAATGGTGGTGAAGTATGGATAATTTACCGATTTTTGAAGAATATGAAACTTTGCGTATTGAAGACCACAATGAGACAATAAACAATATCCCAGAGCAATGGAGAGATAACTTGCTTTTCTTTGGCAGGTTAAGACGTATTAGTTTGGAAGATGAAGATTTTGATGTGCGTATAATTCAGGAAAAAGCAACAAAACTTTGGGGTTGCTTAATGACGGACGCAAGACATTGTGGCAAATTGCTAATAGACTTAGAATATGAAACAGATTTGGGAGCAGAAAGGGCCCTTGATGAATTTGCAGAAGCATTAAAGAGAACAAGGGAATTCAGCATATAGGAGATAAAAATGGATTTAGATGAATTTGATGATGATTGTGATTTATTTAATGCTTACTGTGACCGTACAGAATATGATGAGCGTAGAATAGTACCTATTGATGACGATGATGAAATTGACGATGGTAAAGAGATAAAAGAATGCTCAATACCAAAAGATTGTTTGCCAAATGGCATTGATGATGCAAGTGCACCTCACAAGGTGGAATTTAATGGTAAAACAGTGTATGTAAGAATTGTTCATAATAAAGAAACAAACAAATGGGGCTGTTGGATTGAAGGTACACAAGGCAAAAACCTTGAAAAAGATTACATCTTTCCTTGCACCTACAATACTGAAGAAAAAGCATATGATGCTATAGCACCAAACATTATTAAATCAGAAAATGGTCTTTCTTGTTAATTAAAAAAGCAGAGCGGTTAGCTCTGTTTTTTTTATAACTTTTCTTTTAAAATTTGCAGGGCGTGTGTTTCAATGCGCGAAATATAACTTCTGCTAATTCCCATAATATCTGCCACTTCCTGTTGAGAATGGTCAATTCCGTCCACAAAACCATAACGTAGAGCCATAATTTTAAAGTCCCTTTCGCTTAATTCTTTTTTCATAATCTGCACGGCTTCATTTGCCATAACTTTCTTTTCAACAATAACATCTGTATCCTTTTCTTCATCTTGGGGGATAATATCTTTCAGGGTCAAGAGCGAGCCATCATGACCTTCACCAATACTTTCTTCAATGCTTACGCAAACTTTGTGTTTTTTGTTGGCACGAAGAAGCATCAAAATTTCGTTTTCAATGCATCTGCTTGCGTAGGTTGATATGCTGGAACCTTTATCTTCTTGGTAACTGTCAATTGCTTTAATAAGCCCAATGGAGCCAACAGAAAGCAATTCTTCTGCTTCCAAGGAACCCGTATATTTTTTTGCAATATGTACAATCAAACGCAAATTGTGGTCAATAAGTTTTTCTCTTGCTTGCTGGTCGCCTTCGTGCATGCGCTTTATGCAGTCGGCTTCTTCTTCCTTGCTTAACGGACCAGGGAAGCCACTATGTTCGTTTACAAAGCCATGGAAGAACATCAATTTTGACATAAATTGCCCAATTGTTTCAAAAACCATAAAAACTCCTTTTGGGAATATATGTAAAATTTTGTCGATTTTTGCTTGACCATAAAAATTATTGTAAAAAATGCAGAAATTGTTTTACAATTTAATTTTTATTTGATAAACTAAAATTGTTTTAAAAAAGGGGATTATTATGAACTGGTTTGAAAAACTTTGTATTTTCTTAGATTCAAGAATGCAAACGCCAACATCTTATGGTGTTTTCCACCTTGTTTCTGTTGCAGTTGCAATTTTGGCAACTGTGTTGCTTTGCGTTTTTGCAAAAGATGTAAAAAGCAAAACTTTTAGATGGATTGTCTTTATTGGTTGGCTTATTATGGTTCTGTTTGAAGTGTATAAAGAAGTTATCTTTATGTCCTTCCATTATGATGGAACAACAATAAGATGGAGTTATGATTGGTATGCTTTCCCATTCCAACTTTGCTCAACACCATTATATTTGTTGCCATTTGTTTTCTTATTGAAAGACGGAAAAGTGCGTAATGCAATTATGATGTTTATTTCCACCTTTGCAATGTTTGGTGGCTTGGTAACCTTCATCTATCCAGGCGACGTATTCACAACAGTTATTGGTCAAAACCTTCAAACAATGTTCCACCATGGTTTGCAAATTGTTTTGGGCATTTACATTGCTGTTTACAACAGAAAGAACTTTACAATCAAAAATTTCCTTGGTGGTTGCGTAGTGTTTATCGCAATGATTGGTGTTGCAATGACCTTGAATTTGGTAATGCCACAATTTATTCCAGGCAATACATTTAACATGTTCTTCATCAGTCCATACTTCCCATGCACATTGCCACTTTTAAGCACAATTTATGCAAACGCACCATATCCAGCATTCCTTGTAATTTACATTTTGGGATTTGTGCTTGCAGCATTGATTTTGTTTATAATAATCAGTTCAATAATTCGTGCATCACGCAAAAAGGTTAGAGCATAATGATAAAAAAAGCCAAGTTAATCACTTCAATAGTTTTTGTTGTGGCAGAACTGGCTTTTTTGTGTGCCATTTTATTTGACAAACAAAAAAGTCTGGTTGTGGATTATTCTGCCATTGTTTTGGCATTTTTGTTTGGAACAGCAATGTCAACTTTTGATGCAAGAAGTGAACTAACAAGTTTTGCACTTTTGTTTACTGCTGTTGCTGATTTGTTTTTGGTTATTTGGACTCCACTTGTATCTTGGCGTCAATCAATTGCCATGACGTCCTTTTCTGTAACTCAAATTTGTTATTTCATAAGGCTTCTTTTGGAAAGCAAAACAGAAAAGGCAAAAGCAGTTCAAATTGCCTTACGCATAATTTTTGTTGCAGTGGTGGAAGCAGTTACAATTGTTGTGCTTAAAACAAACGTGGATTATTTAAGTTTAATTTCCATGTTCTACTATGCAAACTTAATTCTTAACGTCATAACTGCTTTTGTGCAATTCAAACGTTCACCTTTGCTTGCTTTTGGTTTGCTTTGTTTCTTGTTGTGTGATACTTTTGTTGGCCTTCAAGTTGCCATAAGTGCAGGGTACTTGCCAATTGCAGAAAGTTCAATAATATATAAAATTGCTTACGCAGATTTTAACTTTGCTTGGTTATTTTATGTTCCATCACAAACCTTGCTTGCATTAAGCGTTTGTTTCATTAAAGATAAAAGCAAAAAGAAGGCATAATTATAAAATTAACATAAAAAAATAGGTTGTTTTAAACAATCTATTTTTATTTCTTTTGACAAACAAACTTAATTTTGTTATTATTTTTGCATATGACAAGACAAGAAAAAATCCGTAATTTTTGCATTGTTGCGCATATAGACCATGGCAAAAGCACTTTGGCTGATAGGTTGATGGAATACACAAACACTGTTGCCAAAAGAGATTTGGAAAATCAAATGCTGGATAGCATGGATATTGAACGTGAGCGTGGAATTACCATTAAACTTACACCAGCAACAATGAAATACACATATAACGGGGAAGAATATACCCTTAACTTGATTGACACTCCAGGTCATGTGGATTTTTCTTACGAAGTAAGCAGGTCACTTGCTGCGTGCGAAGGCGCAATTTTGGTTGTTGATGCAACACAAGGTGTGCAAGCACAAACTTTGGCAAATGTATACTTGGCACTTGATGCAAATTTGGAAATTTTGCCAGTAATAAACAAAATTGACCTTGCTTCTGCAAACGTGGAAGGCACAAAAAAGGAAATTGAAGATATAATTGGCATACCATGTGATGAAGCATGTGAAATAAGCGCAAAAACAGGCCTTAACATAGAAACTGTTTTGGATTCCATTGTAAAAAATGTTCCTTGCCCAAAGGGTAATGAAAATGCACCACTTAAAGCACTGATTTTTGATAGTTACTATGATTCTTACAAGGGCGCAGTAAGTATGGTGCGTATTGTGGACGGAAGCGTAAAAGTTGGCGATGAAATTTTGTTTATGCAAACAGGCAAAAGTTTTGTTGTAACCGAAGTTGGCGTTTATAGGCCACAAGCAGTTGCAACCGAAGCCTTAATGGCAGGTGATGTTGGTTATATTGCTGCGTCAATAAAAACTGTTTCCGATACAAAAGTTGGTGATACAATCACTTTAAAAAATAACCCTGTAACCAAGCCACTTGACGGCTACAAAGAAGCAACAAGTGTTGTTTTCTGTGGCATTTTCCCACTTGATGGGGATAAATATCAAGAACTTAATGATGCACTTGAAAAATTGCAGTTAAATGACGCAAGTTTGCACTATACCAAGGAAACATCTTTGGCACTTGGCCATGGCTTTAGATGTGGTTTTTTGGGGCTTTTGCACATGGAAATTATAACCGAACGTTTGGAACGTGAATTCAATTTGGATATCATCACAACAGCACCAAGTGTGCAATATAGGGTTTATGACCAAAAGAACAAAGAATATCTTGTAACCAATCCAACTGAAATGCCACCAATGGCCACAATAAGCAAAATGGAAGAGCCAATTGTAAAAATGGAAATTATAACACCAAAAGATTATTTGGGTGGCATCATGGATTTATGTTCGGATAGACGTGGGACATACCTTGATATGCAGTATATTGATGCCAATCGCACAAAATTAATTTACACCATGCCACTTAATGAAATTGTTTATGATTTCTTTGATAAAATTAAATCCATTTCCAAGGGTTATGCAAGCATGGATTACGAACTTGCTGGTTACCAACAAAGTGAACTTGTAAAACTGGATATTTTACTTAACGGCGAAATTTGTGATGCACTTTCAATCATTGTGCATAAGGACAAGGCATATCCACGTGGCAGAGCACTTTGCGAAAGACTTAAAACTGTTATTCCACGTCATTTGTTTGAAGTTCCAATTCAAGCAGTTATTGGTGGAAAAGTTATTGCACGTGAAACAATTTCTGCAATGCGTAAAGATGTTTTAGCAAAATGTTATGGTGGCGACGTAACCAGAAAACGTAAATTACTTGAAAAGCAAAAAGAAGGCAAAAAACGTATGCGCAGACTTGGAAGTGTGGATTTACCAAGTGAAGCCTTTGTAACAATCTTGAAATTGGACGACTAAATGAAGGTTTTAATCCTTCATTTTTGTTTGACAACATTTTTTTAATTTATTAAAATTAAAATAAATAAATTTGTGTAAGCACAAAATAATTTAGGGGGAAATCATGGCAGAAGAAAAACCGGTTGGTTTATATATTCATATACCATTTTGCAGTAGGAAGTGTGATTATTGCGACTTTGTTTCATATTCTATGGACGAAGAAGCACAAAAGTTATATTTGCAAGGCCTTTTTAAAGAAATTGATATGTTAAAGCCAGACTATAGCGATAGGGTGTTTGATACAATTTATATTGGTGGCGGAACACCAAGCATAATGTTTGATGGTTTTTACAAAAAGTTGGCACATAAGTTATATTCAAGTTTCCACTTTAAACCAAATTTTGAATTTACCATTGAAGTTAACCCAGAATCCTTCACCAATGATAAATTTTACGAATATGCAGAAGCAGGTATAAACAGAATCAGTATTGGTGTACAATGCCTTGATACAAAGATGCTTGCAAGTCATGGCAGGTTGCAAAATGTGGAAAACATAAAAGAGACCTTTGAAATTTTAAGAAACAGCCACTTTGACAACATCAGTGCAGACGTTATGTTTGGTTTGCCAGGTCAAACAAATGCATCTGTGTTGGAAACAGTAAAGTTTTTGGTTAAACACAATGCAAAACACATCTCACTTTATTCTTTGCAAATTGAACGTAGCACAATGTTATATGATAAATTGCAACGTGGTGAAATTGAGCCAATAAGCGAACGTACACAAGTTGATTTATACACAAAAATTAACAAGTACTTGGCAAAACAAGGTTTTAATCGTTATGAAGTTTCCAACTATTGCCTTCCAGGTTACGAAAGTAAGCATAACAGCAAATATTGGAACGGAAGTGAATATCTTGGTTTGGGTGTTGCAGCACACAGTTTCTTTGGTGGATATAGATATTTCAACACAAAACGTTTGGATACATATCTTGATGCTATGAAAGAAGGCAAATATGCAATGTACCGTAAGGAATATGTTTCAAATTCCGAAAAACGTATTGAACGCATTATGTTGTGTTTAAGAACTCAAAAAGGTTTAAATTTAAAAGAATTTAAAAAGGAGTTTGATGAAGATTTATTGCAAACTCGTGCTGATAAAATTAAACTTATGGTTGATGAAGGAATGATTGAAATTGATGGCGATTATTTAAGAATTGCAGACGATTACTTTTACGTATCCAATTCAATCATTGTGGAATTGCTATAATAAGGAAAAATATGTATTTAGAGACAGAAAGATTGATAATAAGAAATTGGCAACCAAAAGATTATAAAGATTTGTTTGAATTTGCAAGTGATAAAGAAGTTACCAAGTATTTGTTATATGAAACTTACACAAGTGAGCAACAGGCAGTTGAAAGAATAAATAGTTTGTTGGAAACGTACAAGGAATCAGACCAAATTGGAGATTTTGCCATAGAATTAAAAAAAGAAAACAAAGTTATAGGTTCATTGTGTCTTACCAAAAAAACCGAAAAAGCAGGTGGAATTATTGAACTTGGTTGGTCATTAAATAGAAAATATCAAGGGTTTGGCTATATGACAGAAAGTATTTCATCACTGTTAAAATACATAAAAACAAACCACCTTGCAAAAAGAATTGTTGCAGTTTGTGATGCTGAAAACACAAAAAGTTCAAATGTCATGAAACGCATTGGTATGCAGTTTGAAGGCATTGCAAGGAAGGCTTCGGATAATAATCACCACAACAGACATGACCTTGTGTATTATTCCATTTTGGAAGAAGAAATTAAATAAACAGAAAGCAGGCGAACAGCCTGTTTTTTTGTTGCAAAAAATATTTTAAAAAATTTTAAAAAAGTTGGCAAATTCACTTGCAATTTTTTAGCAATGCGTATAAAATAGAGTTAGCAATCTCAAAATAAGAGTGCTAAAAATTAAAAATCAATCATAAAATTGATAAAGGAAATTTTAAGTGAAGATAGACGAAAAGAACAAAAGGAAACACGATATAGTTTTGTTTGCAGTTGATGAGTTTATTAAAACGGCTCAACCAATAACAAGTGGTGGCTTAAACCTTCATTTTAAAGACATAAGTTCTGCAACCTTGCGTAATGAACTTAATGCACTTGAAAGCATGGGTTACTTTAAGCAACTTCACACATCTGGTGGCAGAGTGCCAACAGCACTTGCTTATAAGGAATATGTTGAAGCGCTTATAAGTTCAGACAAACTTAACTATAAATCTGTTAAAGAAGTTGTTTCAAACTATGAAGATAGGTCCATCAGTTTAATCAGCACACTTTCAACTTTGGCAAAGAAGTTGAGCAGGGCAACAAATTGTCCAGCAGTGCTTGTGCAACACGGACTTCAAAACTTAAACATTGTTAGTGTTCAAATTGTGCCACTTATTCAAAAAGATGCCTTGCTTCTTGTGGAAACAAACGCAGGTGTAATTGATGATAACTTGGCACTTGATGGCAACATAACACGTGATGCGTGTGCTGAAGCAAGTGAATACTTAACCAAACATTTTGCAGGTAAAACAATCGCTTATATGTTGGACAACATAAACAATGTTTGCTTATCTGCAGGTTCACAAATGTTGCAGTTTAAGGAACTTATTGATTGTGTTGCAGGTGCGTTGTTGGAAGTTATTAAAACAAAATGTAACGTTTCCAACGAAAACCCAACAAAATTGTTGAGCAACTTAAACAAAACAGATATGGACGAAGCAAAAGACGTGTTTGAATTCTTGCAAGATTCCAACAATGTTATTGATGTCGTAAAAGCACAAGGCACGGATTTAAACTTTACCATTGGTGAAGAAGATGCCGAAAACAAACTTAAGGGTGGCATGATGATGAGTGCACCAATTATTGTAAATGGTGTTCCAATTGCAAGTTTGGCGCTTGTTGGTCCAAAAAGGATTGACTATGCAAACGTTGCAGCAGCGCTTAAATTTATTGTAAGTCAAATTGATAATGGCAAAGGAGGGCATAGTGGCTAATAAGAAAAAAGAAGAACAAGTTGAAGAAACAAAAAAACCATGTGAAAATTGTACATGTGACCAAAAAGGCGAACAATGTGAATGCAAAAAGGAAGGTCAACAAGAATATCTTGCAGACTTACTTCGTGTTCAAGCAGAGTTCGAAAACTATCGTAAAAGAATGCAAACAGCATTGGGTGAAGCAAGGCAAGATGGATTTATTGATGCAATTGAACATTTCTTGCCAGCACTTGATAGTTTTAAAATGGCAACTGATATGATTACGGATAAAAACACTTTAATTGGCATACAGTTTATTGAAAAAGGCATTTTGGATACACTCGCCAAAATGGGTGTGGAAGAAATTCCTGCATCTGGCAAGTTTAACCCAGAATTGCACCAAGCAATTGATACAGAAAATGCCGAAGGGTTTGAATCTGGTGATATTGTAAAAGTTTGTTATAAAGGTTTTACCTACAAAGGTAAAGTTATAAGATACAGCCAAGTGGTTGTTAAAAAATAGGATTTAAGGAGAATTAAAAATGAGTAAAATTATTGGTATTGATTTAGGCACAACAAACAGTTGTGTGGCAGTTATGGAAGGCGGTCAAGCAACCGTTATCCCAAACAGTGAAGGAAGCAGAACAACACCTTCAATAGTAGCATTTACAAAAAACGAGGGTTGCACACATGTGCAACCCTCGTTTTTGTTATTTCGTTTATGACTACTGTGGGAGATTAAGCTTGGTATACTTGCGAACAAATGGTTCGTGACGAATACCTTCTCTAGTCTCAGCATCTGTACCAGACATATCATCTGTAGCGAGCAGGAATCTTGTGATACAATATGCAGCACCTGCAACTACTGAGATGATGGTAATAAGTAACAGTAATCTCTTGAAAAATCTGCCCATATACTACCTTCTCCTTTTGTTAATGCATAGATTCTTATGAGTGAAATCAATTCTATTTTACTCCAATTTATATGAAAAAACAAGAAATACTATATATAGTGTTTAGATGTTTTTTATCTTTACATATGCACACAATATATGGTATATTATCGAGTGGTAAAAGGTCTTATTTCAGGAGGGAAAAACAATGAAACTTACTTATCAGGTAGAGGATAAGCCGGCCATTGGTCAGGTCATTGTCTTCGCATTCCAGCAGTTACTTGCCATTTTAGCTGCTACAATTGCTGTACCAGCAATTATTGGAAATGGTATGTCTTCATCAGCAGCACTATTTGGAGCTGGTGTTGGTACAATTATTTATCTTCTTTTTACTAAGAAAAAGAGCCCAGTATTCCTTGGTTCTTCATTCGCATTCATTGGTTCAATGTTCGCTGCATTTGCCGGCGGAGTATCAATGTCGCTTGGATATCTTGGTATGATTATTGGTGCTGCTTCAGCAGGACTTGTATATGTTGTTCTTGCTGCAGTCGTTAAGGCTGTTGGAGTAGAATGGGTTAACAAGCTTATGCCACCAGTTGTTATCGGACCTACAGTTGCAATTATCGGATTATCACTTGCAGGTAATGCTGTTGGTGATCTTACAACAGGTAGAGTTATGGATGCTGAGGGTGTTCAGCTTGCATCAACATATGCTTGTCTTATCTGCGGTCTTGTAACTTTATTAGTTACAATGCTCTGCTCTGTATATGGTAAGAAGATGCTTAAGATGATTCCATTCATTATTGGTATTGTGTCAGGATATGCACTTGCAGCAATCCTCAC
>CALCEI010000186.1 GCA_937900575.1 uncultured Clostridia bacterium | reverse complement strand
CGGCTCCATGTCCCAACCCTCTAACGTATAGAAAGGGAATGTGGAAACCGCATTCATTTGGTGATTTGCATCGTTCATCATAAATTCCACGCCTTCGGCAATTTGACAGAATTTGCCGATAATCAATTTATCTTTGCTCCATGGATAGAAGTGCGTAACATGACTTTCAAAATCCGTATCGGCAATGTATGTAAAATCTCCGACAATAATATTGGGGTTTGTCAATGTTGGTTTTACATAGATTTCTTTTTCATATCCGACAATCGGATGAATTGTATTAGGATTTGGAATTGTTCCGTTTTTAATTGTAAACACCTCCGTGGGTTCCGATTCGTCTTATTTCGATAACACTATACTACAATTATTGTCACTAAATCAACTGTTTATGAAAACACAACTCTGAAAAGATGAAGTTCCGCTTGAATGATCGTGATGATGTGAAACCACGCAAAAACGGCGGACAGTCGGCAGCATTAAATGTATTCGGATTCGACAGCTTGCGGAAGGTCTCAAGCTAATAAATGCAAGAGGCGATGTTGATATTGTAATTGGTACACACAACATTAGTGCAATTGGTGAATACTTAAAGAAATTGGAAACAACAAAAAAACGTATTTACGAAATTGTTGATGCACCAATCTGCGATATGGACGGTGCAAAATGTGTTAGGGACGACAAAATTAATGCCTATGTCAACATCATATATGGTTGCGATAAATTCTGTACTTATTGCATAGTTCCACATGTCCGTGGTAGAGAAACAAGCCGTCCTGTTGAAGACATTTATAAGGAAGTTAAAGACCTTGTTCAAAACCAAGGTTATAAATATATAACTTTGCTTGGCCAAAACGTCAATTCCTATGGAAAGGACCTTAAAGAGCCAACCACTTTTGCAAACCTTCTTACGTATTTGTGTGGAATTGAAGGGGACTTTAAAATTAAGTTTATGACTTCCCACCCAAAAGATTTTACAGATGACATAATTCGTGTTATGAAAAACGAACCAAAAATTGCAAAATTCTTGCATTTGCCTGTGCAATCTGGAAGCAGTGCAATTTTGGAAAAAATGAACAGGCACTATAACATTTTGGAATATAAGTATATAATTTGGAAACTTAAACGTGCCATACCTAACATTGCACTTTCAACAGATATTATTGTTGGTTTTCCTGGCGAAACGGAAAAAGACTTTAACAAAACAATGCGTCTGCTAAAATGGGTTAAGTACGACCAAGTTTTTGCATTCATGTATTCAAAACGTACAGGCACACCTGCTGCAACTTTCCCAAATCAAATTGAAGAAGAAGTTAAGAATGTGCGCGTAAACAAATTGTTAAGATTGCAAAAAATAATTCAAAAAGACCAACTTAAAAAGACGTTTAGAAAAACTTACAACTGCTTAATTCGCTTTGAAAATGGCATTGCAGTTGGTTTAACAGATGCTGGCAAGGAAATTTACATTCCAAACTACCATTTCTCAAATCAAAACTACTTTGCAGATGTAACTGTAGATGATATACGTAACCATAAACTTTCAGGAGTTATTAAGTAATGA
The DNA here is from genome assembly GCA_937900575.1 of uncultured Clostridia bacterium. Classification (GTDB taxonomy): domain Bacteria; phylum Bacillota; class Clostridia; order Christensenellales; family UBA1242; genus Onthoplasma. The sequence goes on along the minus strand of CALCEI010000186.1, from coordinate 13,176 downwards.
GCAAAACCGATGAATTATCACCCATGATTAAGCAATACTTGGCCACAAAAGAGCAGTATAAAGACTGCATCTTGTTTTATAGGCTGGGCGATTTTTACGAAATGTTTTATGACGATGCAAAAATTGCAAGCAGAGAACTTGACCTTGTTTTAACCGGCAAGGATTGTGGCACAGAAGAACGTGCACCAATGTGCGGTGTTCCTTTCCATGCTTATGAAAGTTATGCTCAAAAACTGATTGAAAAAGGCTACAAAGTGGCCATTTGCGAACAAACTGATACAATAATAAACAAAGTTATGCAACGTGAAGTCGTGCGTATTATAACACCGGGCACTGTAATTGACACATCAATGTTGAGTGAAACATCAAATTCCTACATAATGTGTATTTACAAAAACGGCAACACAATATCTTATGCTTACAGTGATATGTCAACAGGTGAAATGTCTGTTGCAGAATATAAAGGTGGCAACTTGGATAACTACATTAACGACCAAATTATAAGGGTTATGCCAAGCGAAATTATTTGTAACCAAGAAATGTTTGAATTTTCAAACAAACTTCCTTGTTCTCAAGGTAATGGTGCATATAAGTTTTCAACTTATTTTGAATGGTCTTTTGGTTTTTCCAATGCTGAAAAGACAATTTTAAAGCAATATAATCTTAAATCCACACATGGCTTCGATTTTGATACAGAAGCCTGTGTGTGTGCAGTTGGTGCATTATTGCAATATTTCACCGAAACGCAAAAAAGAGATTTGCACCACATCAAACTTCCAAATCTTTTGAAAGATAACCAATTTATGTATTTGGACACTCACACAAGACGTAATTTGGAAATTGAACAAACTATGCACGAAGGAACAAAACATGGCAGTTTATTGTGGGTTTTGGATTCCACAAAAACAAGTGGTGGGGCAAGATTATTAAAAAATTGGGTAAGACAACCACTTCAAAACAAGGCTGATATAGGCGCAAGGCTAAATATGGTGGAAACACTTGTAAACAACGGCCTTGTACGTGAAGGTTTAAGCGATGTTTTAGGCAACATTCAAGATATTGAACGTATTGTTGGCAAAATATCCTATGGCAGTATTATGCCAAAAGATTGCCTTGCACTGTGCAATTCATTATCTCAAACACCAAAAGTTAAAGAATTGCTTTTATCTTCCAAAGATGAAGGTCTTGTTTCGTTATCCAACTCGCTTGTTGACGTAAGCCCAATTGTAGATTTAATTGTTTCAACAATAAACCCAGATGCACCAGCATTGCTTAAAGATGGTGGCTATATTCGTGCAGGTTTTAACGAAAATTTGGATAGATTGCGCAACATCAAACAAAATGCCGAAGAATATATCTTAAGCATGCAACAAGCAGAACGTGAGAAAACAGGCATCAAAAACCTTAAAATAGGGTATAACCGTGTTTTTGGTTACTACATTGAAGTTAACAAACAATTTTCCGAGCAAGTGCCATTTAATTATGTACGTAAACAAACCATTTCCAACAATGAAAGATATATAACTGAAGAACTTAAAAAGTTTGAAGAAGAAATCTTCACAGCACACGACCAAGCACTTAAATTGGAAGAAGAAATTTATTCTGCACTAAAAGCACAATTACTTCAAAACACAGAAGTTATGCAGGCCATTGCAAGCACAATTTCAACCGTAGATTGCCTGTATTCCCTTGCAAAAGTGGCAGTTGATAACAACTATAACAAACCAACAATAACAACCGATTCCAACATTAACATTGTTGCAGGTCGTCACCCAATTGTGGAAAAAGTTTTAAAAACAGAAGATTTCATTCCAAACGATTGCAGACTAAATAATTCTGACCAGCGCACAATGATTTTGACAGGCCCAAACATGGCAGGTAAATCAACATACATGCGCCAAGTTGCACTTATAACATACATGGCACACATTGGAAGTTTTGTGCCTGCACAATCGGCCGAAATCTGCATTGTAGACAGAATATTCACACGTATTGGCGCAAGCGACGATTTATCTGTTGGACAATCAACATTTATGGTTGAAATGGTGGAAGTGGCAAACATTTTAAACTATTCCACAAACAAAAGTTTAATTATTCTTGATGAAGTTGGTCGTGGCACATCAACCTTTGACGGACTTTCAATTGCATGGGCAGTTGTTGAATATCTTTCCAAAAAACTTAATGCCAAAACCTTGTTTGCAACGCATTATCACGAATTGATGCAGTTGGAAGGTATGTACGAAGGTGTTAAGAATTTCTGCATATCAATTAAAGAGATTGGTGGCAAACTTGTGTTCCTACGCAAAATTATGCGTGGCAGTGCAACACGTAGTTATGGCATTGAAGTTGCAAGTTTGGCTGGTCTTCCAACCGAAGTGGTGGATAGAGCAAAAGAGTTGCTTGTTGACATGGAAACCAACAAAACAACGTCAACCGAACAAAAGGAAAGTGAATTGTTAGATTGTCTTAAAGAAATCGATATAAACACTTTAACACCTTTGGTAGCCTTCGATACATTAACAAGGTTAATTGACCTTTCAAAATAGAATAGGAGCAAAAATGTCCATTAACATTCTTGATAGCATGATAATCAACCGAATTTCAGCAGGCGAAGTTGTTGAAAGTCCTTTTTCCATTGTAAAAGAACTTATTGATAACTCACTTGATGCAGGTGCAACAAAAATCAGCATATCAATTAAGAATGGTGGAACAAACCAAATTATTGTAAAAGATAATGGCAAAGGCATAGAAAAAGAAGATATTCTTAAAGCCTTTTTGCCACACGCAACAAGCAAAATTAAGGATATTGATGACTTAAACTGTATTTCAACCCTTGGTTTTAGGGGAGAAGCCCTTGCAAGCATTTCCAATGTAAGCCAAGTTCAAATGCAAACCAAAACAAAAGATAGCGATTGTGCTTATCAACTTGAAGTTAATGGTGGAGCATTTGGTGAAGTTACGGCAACAAGCATGGAAACAGGCACAAAAATTGAAGTTAACAACCTTTTTTATAACACGCCTGCAAGATTAAAATTTTTGAAAAAACCAAAACAAGAAGAAAGTGCCATCACAAACATCGTTTCAAGGTATATTTTGGCACACCCAGACGTTGAATTTAAGTACGAAACAGATGGCGAAATGGTTTATCAAACCAAAGGAAGAACACTTTTGGACGCAATATGTTGTGTATATAATAAAGATATTGCACAAGATATTATGCCGATTGATAAAACAATGGGCAATATGCATATTTCTGGTTATGTTTCCAAGGTTGGTTTCAGCAAACCAAACACAACTTATCAAACTTTAATACTAAATTCCAGATATGTGGTTGACGAAACAGTTTCAAAGGCTTCATATATGGCATTCGAAGAGTATTTAATGACAAGACAATTCCCATTCTTTGTCATAAATTTGGATATGCCAACAATTGACGTTGATGTTAACGTACACCCAAGCAAATTAAACGTTAAATTTTCAAATCCAAGCAAGGTATACGACCTTGTTTATACTGCAATCAGGGAACAAATTTTTAGACAATTAAACCCCGTAACAAAAAGAGAAGATAACAATATAGAGTTTGAAAAGCACGAAATTAAAGAAGTGCTTATAAAAACCGATTTAAATTCATTAAAAGAAATTGAAATTGAGCCAACTGCAGAGCAAAGCACCACATCAAACATTGAATTAAGGCAAACGGCATTTTCACCAATAACAATGTTCGATTTGCACAAAGAAACAACTGCAAAAGTACCTGAAAACAGGCTTGAAACGGCACATTCAACCTTTAAAAACGTTGAAGACTTTGTTGATTTTAAAGTAATTGGCGAACTGTTTAATGAATTTTTGGTGGTAGAAAAAGAAGACGTTATGCTTCTTGTTGATTTCCATGCAGGACACGAACGTCTTAACTATGATAAATTTACCAAAATGGTGGAAGCGCGTGATGTTGTTGTACAGAGTCTGTTGGTGCCTTACACACAAGAAATGACCCCACAGGAAGTTGATTATGTTTTAACACTTCAAAATGAATTGAATGAATTAGGTTTTGAAGTTGATTCTTTCGGCGACAATAAGATTATTATAAGTTCAATTCCAATGCAACTTAAAGATATAAACCTTAAAAACTTTGTTGATGACCTTTTGCACGATATGAAGAACATTAGACCAAGCATGAACAACGAAATACAACATTATTTAATGCAAAAAGCGTGCAAGAGCAGTGTAAAATCTGGCATGAAACTTTCCGACATGGAAATAAAAGAATTGTTAAAAGACCTTAACATCAAAAACCCTGTATTATTGTGCCCACACGGACGTCCTATTGTTACAGCCGTAACACGTGCGCAAATTGAAAAGTGGTTTAAGAGAATTGTATAATGAAAAAAATAGTAATAATAACAGGCCTAACAGGTAGTGGCAAGAGTAGACTTGCAATTGATATTGCAAAAAGGTTTAATGGCGAAATTGTCTCTGCAGATAGCGTACAAATTTATAAAGGTTTAAACATTGGCAGTGCCAAAGAAACTTTGGAAAGTATGCAAGGCATAAAGCATCACCTTATAGATATTAAAGAGCCGACAGAAACGTATAACGTTGGCGAATTTGTGCATGATTGCCTTGATGCCGTAAAACAAATTGAAGCACAGGGCAAATTGCCAATTATTGTTGGTGGAACTGCCATGTACATTAAAGCACTTCTAAATGGCTACACATTGGGGGATACAACATCACACCCGGAATTCAGGCAAAAATACCAACTTATTGCAGAAACAAAAGGCAACCTTGCCGTTTGGGAAGAATTAAACAAACTCAATCCAGAAAAAGCAAAAACAGTGCATCACAACAATTTAAAAAGAGTTATAAGGTATTTGGAAATTGAAGCCTACGGTTCGTTTGAAACAAAAACCGAACTTCCACTAAAAAATTACGAAGTTCTATCGGTTGGTATTGTGGCAGACAGAAATTTAATATATCAAAAGATAAATGAAAGAGTAGATGAAATGATTGATGCTGGTTTGGAAGATGAAATTAAGCACCTTGTAAATTCTGGAGTTAAAGAAGGTATGCAATCGGTTTTATCCATTGGCTATAAAGAATGGTTTGCATACCTAAATAAATTACAGGGTAGGGAAGAAACAATTAACCTAATAAAACAACACACCAGAAATTATTGCAAACGTCAACTCACGTTCCTAAAAACAATTTCCAATTTGGAAATGTGTGATTATGCAACAGCCCAAACAAAAATTGAAAATTTCTTAAAAGAATAAAATGTAACCAAATAGGTTGCATTTTTTGTTTACATCAAAAAACCTAAAATGCTCCTACACGCATTCTGGATTTTTAATTTGATAAATTCCTCATCTTAAAAATTAACCCAAATTGCACAAATCAAAAATTGCATTTATTTTACCAAACAACACCACCAACTGCTAGGGTAGAATACCGAAACGGTCAAAATGGGCATGTGGAATAAAACCACAATGTTGTGTGGACAAGTTGGGGTGGTGCAAACAAAAGTCCACGCATCTTTTCGCAAAACTCTTCTTTTACGCAAAGATAATGCCAAAAAGGGGGTAAAATGTGTTAAAAACACCCATTTTGTCCACATTGATAATTGCATACCTATAAAGACATATTTATAAGTTGTGTCAATTTTAAGTTCAAATGTGAACAAATTACAATTAATAAAATGAGCCTAGACGCATTTTGAGTTTTTCAAACGAATACATTATAATCTTAAATTTTAGATTTTAAACTTCAACCTGTCAAAACGCAAAAATTAAAATGAGCAATTACTCAACTCTATTTCCCAGAATGCGTCTAGGAGCATTTTAGGATTCTGGGTTAATTATCATATTTTTTGTTTTTACCAAAAATTTGTCTTAATAAGATTCTCATTATCAAAATTTGTCAAAACACAATCTTTGCGTAAAAAAACGAGCCCGCAAATTTGGACTCGTAAAATTTAGATTTTTATTTTTTTGGTTTGATTAAACTTAAGCCACCCATATATGGTCTTAAAACTTCTGGCACTGTAATTGAGCCATCTTCGTTATAATTGTTTTCAACCAAAGCAATCAAACCACGTGGACTTGCAATAACTGTATTGTTCAATGTATTTACAAGATATGTTCCCTTTTCACCTTTTGCCCTGATGTTCAATCTACGCGCTTGTGCATCGCCCAAAGTTGAACAAGAACAAACTTCAAAGTACTTTTGTTGACGTGGACTCCATGCCTCAATATCACAAGATTTAACTTTTAAGTCTGCCAAATCGCCCGAACAACAATCAAGTTGTCTTACAGGAATGTTCATGTTGTTGAAGATTTCAACCGAGAACTTCCACATTTTATTGTACCAATCCATGGATTCTTCAGCCTTACACAAAACAATCATCTCTTGTTTTTCAAATTGATGAACACGGTAAACTCCCCTTTCATCAAGGCCGTGAGAACCAATTTCCTTTCTAAAACATGGTGAATATGATGTTAAAGTGATTGGCAATTCTTCTTCCTTAATAATTTGGTCTTTAAATCTGCCAATCATGGAATGTTCACTTGTACCAATCAAAAACAAATCTTCGTTTTCAATTTTATACATCATTGCGTCCATTTCAGCAAAACTCATAACACCGTTAACCACGTCGCCATGAATCATAAAAGGTGGAATGCAGAATGTAAAGCCTTTGCTTATCATATAATCTCTGCCATAAGCAATCATGGCTTCATGCAATCTTGCAATGTCGCCAATAAGATAATAGAAACCTGCACCACTTGTCCTTCCTGCTGCAGCCTTATCAAGACCACCAACGGCTTCAAAAATATCTGCATTGTAAGGTATTTCATAACTTGGAACTTTAGGTTCGCCATAACGAGCAACTTCAACGTTCTTTGTGTCGTTTTCACCAATTGGCACATCGTCAGCAATTATGTTTGGAATAACCATCATTTTTTGTCTTATTTCAACTTCCAAATCTGCAACTTCGTTTTCAATTTCTTCAATACGCGCGTTGTTTGAAACAACTTTTGCCTTAATTGAAGAAGCTTCGTCCTGTTTACCTTCTCTCATCAACTTGCCAATTTCTGCAGACAAAGTGTTTCTGGAAGCACGCAAGCCATCACCTTCTTGCTTTAAAGAACGAACTTTTTTATCAAGTTCAACAACTTCATCAACCAAAGGTAACTTTGCGTCTTGGAATTTCTTTTTTATGTTTTCTTTAACTTTTTCTGGATTTGTCCTTATTAAATTAATATCAATCATTTTGTTCTCCAATAATTAGTATAATTATTGCACATTACAATTTTAATTGCAACTAATAACTCTTATATTTATTCAAAAACATGCAAATTTTCTTGTTTTTTACGCAAAGATTTGTTATAATACAATCATGACAAACAATTATTATTTAGATAGAAGTTATAACAATATGCGCAAACTCAACGCAATTTTAACAGAATTGCCACCATTTTGTAGCATATTTTTTATTGGCATTCAGGATACAACCACCCCACTGACCAGAATAAATTATGCAACAGATTTAAAGTTGTTTTTTACCTATTTAACAACCTACGAAGAAGAATTTAGAAACAAACCAATTGTATCTTTAACCCCAATGGATTTGGATTCAATCACACCACAAATGATTGAACGCTTTTTAAGTTGGATAACCTTTTATGATAAAGATAACGGCGTGATTATGAAGAATGGCGAGCGTGGTAAATTAAGGAAATTATCCAGCATTCGTGCTTTCTTTAAATATTTCTTTAATAAGGACATGATAAAATCCAACGTAGCAAGCAAAGTTGCAAGCCCAAAGTTACATGATAAGCCAATTATTCGCCTTGAACCACAAGAAGTTGCAGGTCTTATGCACTCTTGCGCAAGTCAAGCCGGATTCAGTGAGCATCAACGTAAATATAACGAAAAATTTATTGTTCGTGACAATGCCATTTTATCCTTATTTTTAACAACAGGAATACGTGTAAGTGAATGTGTAGGTTTGAATGTGGAAGATGTAAATTTTGACCTTAATTCCTTTAGAATAACACGTAAAGGTGGCAACCAAGTTATACTCTATTTTGGCGAAGAAACTGCCGAAGCACTCAAAAGATACTTGGCCTTTAGGGAAACATTAAATTTGTCACACGATGAGCATGCAATGTTCATTTCCAGCCAAGGCAAACGTATGATGGTGCGTTCCATGGAATACCTTGTAAAAAAATATGCAAGGAATGCCACCCCACTTAAAAACATCACACCACACAAATTGCGTTCAACTTATGGCACAAATTTATATAACGAAACAAAAGATATTTACATTGTCGCTGAAGTCCTTGGCCACAAAGACGTCAACACAACAAAAAAACACTACGCAGCCATCAGTGATGATATTCGTAGGTCAGTTGCAGGCAAGGTGAAACTTAATGATAATTAACAACATATAGTGTGTGTTCAAAATTACATACACTATATTTTTCAACGTTTAATATAGACAATTCTGTGCAATTTTGTTGATATTTGCATTGCCGTTTTGAGAAAATTTATCACGATATCACGTCTTTTAGGAATGGAATTTCTATATTTATTTGTACTTATTTATGATTTTTGTAAAAAATATCGAACAAATGTTTGACAAATGTTCTAAAGTGTGCTAAACTAAAGCAAACTTAGATACTATAATAATCTATTTTGAAGGAGATTTTATGGATAAAACACAACAAACTTATGAATTTATTGTATCCTATATTGAAAGGAACAAATATCCCCCAACAGTAAGGGAAATTTGCTCTAGTTTAAACTTGGATTCAACATCAAGTGCCGTTTATCACTTAAAGAAATTGGAAAAAGAAGGCAAAATCACACGTAATGGCAACAAAAACCGTGCAATTGAACTTAATGATAGGTCAATAAACAGCCTTACTCTACCGATTCTTGGTACAATTGCTGCTGGTCAACCAATGCTTGCAGAAGAAAATTTAATTGACAAGGTTGTCGTTTCAGAAAGTTTATTTTCTGGCAGTAACTTGTTTATGTTGCAAATTAAAGGCGACAGTATGATTAACATTGGCATTTATAACGGCGATTACGTGGTTATTTCCAAGCAATCAGTTGCAAACAATGGCGAAATTGTTGCATGTTTAATTGACAACGAGGCAACTGTAAAGCGCTATTATAAAGAAAACGGCTATTTCAGACTACAACCAGAAAATACATTTATGCGTCCAATAATAACCGACCATCTTGAAATTCTTGGCAAGGTTGTTGGCTTAATAAGAAACAAATTTTAATAATTAAGTGGTGGCTACTCTGCCACTTTTTTAATTTATTAAATTAAAAATATTCTTAAATTTGCAACAAATCTTTCATTATCTATTGACTAAACGAATCTATTAATATATAATATTAATAATATTTTTTACGTAAATTTAATTTTTTTAAGAGGATATAATGAAAACTGCAGATTTAATTCCCTTTATTTTGCTTGAGCTTAATGAAGGAAACAAATATGGTTTTGAAATTACAAAATCGATTGAGACAAAATCTAACAACCAAATTGTTATAAAACAACCAACTTTATATACAGTGTTAAAAAAACTTGAAAAATCCAAGTTTATTTCTTCCTATTGGGAAGATAGCGATATCGGTGGAAAACGCCACTACTATGCTATAACCGATAACGGACGTATGCAAGTTTCCACTCTTCCATCTTTTGATGTATTGCTTGCCGATGCTTATGCAAACGAAGTTGCAACCGAAGAAGCAGAAGCCCCAAAGCAAGAACCTGTTGAAGTAAAGGAAGAAAGGGCTGAAGAAAAAGTTGAAGCAGAAGTTCAAAGCCAAGAAGTTAAAGAAGAACCTGCAGAAGAACAACCTTTTTCAATCATGGACTATTTGGCAACAGAAGAAGAAAATCCTTCCAAAGAAGTTACCCCTGTTGCAGAACCTGTACAAAATGTTCTTCCAAAGGAAGAAGTGTTTGAAACAGCATCTATTGACACAGCAACAGAAGTTGAAACAAACAAAAACAATGCAAATTTCTTAAAAGAAGAATCTGCAAAAAGCCTTACAGACTTTGCTAACAGCAAAGAAGTTTCAACTTTCACAAAAGTTGCACCTTCCACCCCTGCTGTTGATTATACTTCCAAAATAAAAGATATGGAAAAAACACATAAAGTGTACACTCCATCAACAGTTGACTACACTTTCGACAATGTAAAACATGTTGATTATGTAAACTATAGATCAACACGTGAATATAAATATTCAACAAAGGCAACAAAACATTTGCTTTATAAAGTGCTTGCAACATCTGGCTATTTGTTGCTTACATTAATAATCTCAGCACTTGTAACAGCAAAAGTTGGCGCCAGCCCATTGTATTATGTATTCTTAATCTTTGGTGCAGTTTGCGCAGTGTTCTACCCTACAATCTTTGCATTTAAATATAATGATATCAAGAAAAGGTTGGAAACACACATTCTTGTTCCACGTTATAAACAACAACTTATTAGTTCATGCATAGTGTTGGCAGTTGTGCTTGTACTCTGCATTGTAATAAGTCTTGTACCATGCAAATTAAGCTTTGGTCAAATGCTTTCAATAAACAACTTTGCAAACTTGTATGCAGAAATTTTAATTACATCAACCTTATTTGTCGATATGCTGTTCTCAACAGTATTCATAAGAAATTTAAGTAAATAATTAAAGGATAATTCAAACATGTTACCCGTCTTAAAGGTTAGCAACTTAACAAAAGATTATGGCACAAAAACAGTTGTAAACGATATATCGTTTTCTCTTTTTGCTGGCCAAATTTTTGGTTTTGTCGGCCCAAACGGTGCCGGCAAAAGTACAACCATCAAGATGATAACAGGCTTGGCTTCCATCACTTCTGGCTCGGTAAGAATTTGTGGCTATGATGTTGAAAAGAGTTTCTCTTCTGCAATTGCAAACGTTGGCGCAGTTATTGAAACACCACAACTCTATCCATATATGTCAGGTTTAAAAAACCTTAAATTGTTTGCATCTTTCTACGGCAAAAAGGCTGTTGCTCGCATACCAGACATTGTAAAACTTGTTGGTATGGAGAATAGAATTCATGATAAAGTTTCAACCTACTCTTTAGGCATGAAACAACGTCTTGGTATTGCTCAAGCATTGCTTAACAAACCACAATTGTTAATTCTTGACGAACCAACAAACGGTTTGGACCCTAACGGCATTGTTGAGATGCGTAATGTTTTAAAAGTCCTTGCAGAAAAAGAAAAGATTGCAATTGTAATTTCCAGCCACAACCTTGCAGAATTGGAACATATTTGTGACACAATTGGCATCATCAACAACGGCAAACTTATTGAATACAAAACAATGCAAGATATTTCCAAAATGGTTGAATCCAACCAACGTGTACAACTTATGTGTGACTACCCTAACTATGCTTCACTTGTACTTAAAAAGAAATACGGCTTACAATGCCAAGTTGTTGGTACATCAGTCATCTTACCACTTAAAGAATCCAACATCGCAGTTGTAATATCTTATTTGGTACACAAAAAGATTAAAGTTTATAGCATAAAGAAAATTCAAAAATCATTAGAAGAATTGTATTTTGAAATATTGCATTCAGATAGACCATCATCAAGCATAATCTAGTACTAAGGAGAAATATGTCAAAGATTATATCAGCAGAAATTAAAAAGCAAGTTTCCAAGCCAGGAATTTACGTCTTGGCACTTCTTTTGGCCATCATTTTGGTTTTGGGTGTGTTTATATACAGACCAACTGAAACTGCTTCAAGCAGTTCAAAAATTAAATCTCAAATTGCTGCAAATTCTGTAACCGGAATTTATAGTAAATTTGATGGTGGTTCTGGTGCAGGTTTATATTCTGAAACAAAAACCAAAATTGAAGATGCAAAAAAATCTGTTAATGCATACAGAGTTGAAGATACCTTTTTTGAAACAAAAATTAACAATATAACAAAATCCTTATACAAGGACGACAGTTCAATTTTGAAAAACTATCGTAGCCTTGCAACTGACCCAATAAATATAGAACTTGTTAAATCTACAAACAAAACATTAATTAATGGCTTTGATAATTTGTATACAACCATTCGTACTGCTTTAAATGGAAAATCTTACGTAGTTGTGACATCAACAGAAAACTTCAATGAACTTGAATCAATAATCAGCAGTATAAAAAGCAATTTTAGCAGTACATTCTCTGACACAACAAAAATTATCAGTGATATTATTGTCACTTGTGAAAATTTCGATGTCAACATTAAACCTGAACTTGAAAAATGCCTAAACAAACTTACCTATCCTTTCATCTCAGATGATTTTATTGAAGATTATACAGTTAACACAGCCGGCACAAAATATGAACTTTTAGAAAACAGATTAAACAATATAATGGACAAGATTTTAGACCTTAAAAGCGAAGCAGAATCTTCCGGTGTTGATGTAGACAAAAGCGCAGAAAAAATGGAAGAAATGGAAAATTTAATTTGTTCATACGTTAACACTGCTTCAACTTATTGTGAAATTGTCAAAAATGAACTTTTGGTTAATGCCCTTTCTTCTGTAAGTGCAAACGAACAACTTAATTTATATCAATTAAACACAGAATCATTGTACAACGCAAAAACAAACTTAATCAAATTTGGTTATTTGTTTGATAATGACAAAACAGATGACGACTATGCAAATCCATTTACAATTGGCACAACATCAAGTGGTGCAATAAACGCATACGATTATGCTTACTTCAGCCTTAATTTGTTTGCAATTGTTATTATTGCTTATACTGCTACAGGCGGATTTATGGCTGCAGCTGTTACAAGCCTTATTCAGGGCATAGTAATGACGGTTGCACTTGTGATCGTGCTTATTTTCGGAATCAATACTGCAGGCGGATGGGACGTAGTTGCTGCAAACGCAAGAGAGATCCCCGGCTATTTAAGCCTGTTTGCAAGTACAAATATAAATGCCGCTTCGGCGGGAGAATACACTCCGTTCATGATAGTTTCTACACTTGCATGGGGACTCGGTTATTTCGGAATGCCGCATATTCTGCTTCACTTCATGGCTATTGAGAGCGAAGAAAAGGTTGCTTTCAGCCGCAGAATTGCAAGCATCTGGGTTGTTATTTCCCTTGCTGCTGCCG
>CALCEI010000185.1 GCA_937900575.1 uncultured Clostridia bacterium | reverse complement strand
CATCTTGTGTTGATACTGCAACAGTTGAAGGCTGGGAAGAAGTAGAAATTATTGAGTATGTATAAATAACAAGTTTTTTTCAAGGTATTACTATACCTTGACCAAAACAAAATCGCTTAAAACGGAAATTAAAGCCTTGAATTTTTAGGGCGGAAAGGAAAAAAACGATGAATTATTTAGTGGATAAGAACTGGTGGATGGCTGCTGGAACAAGAGCAATAAAAACATTCTTTCAGACAGTTGTTGCGACAATAGGCGCAGAATCTGTTGGTATTGTCGATGTTGATTGGATAGGAATTGCAAGCGTTGCAGGATTGGCAGCAATAGTTTCAATCTGTACCAGCCTTGCAGGACTTCCTGAAGTTGAAGAAGATGAAGAGGTGTAAAGATGGCAAAGAAGATTTATTTGGATGCAGGACACGGTGGCAAGGATTCAGGCGCGCTTGGCGGTGGATTCAAGGAAAAGGATTTTACGCTTGAAATGGCAAAGGCGTGCAGGGATTATCTTAATGATAATTACACAGGAATCAGCGTAAAACTTTCAAGAACAACAGACAGGTTCAGAGAACTGAACGATGTGTGCAACGAAATAAATGCGTGGGGCGCAGATATTGCTGTTTCATTCCACATCAACGCAGGCGGTGGTGATGGATGTGAAGCGTGGATTTCTAAAGGAAGTGTAAAAGGTAAAAAACTGGCTGATTGCATCCTTGATGAAATTGTAAAACTGAATCAGAAAAATCGCGGAATAAAGCATAAGCTGAATTCAAGCGGAACAGATTGGTTTGCATTCAACCGCATTCCTAGATGCCCATCAATTATTATTGAACCATTCTTTATTGATTCAGTTGATAGAAAAATTGGTGACACAAAATCAGAACGCACAAAGATTGCGCAGGCAATTGCAAAGGGCATTGCAAAACATCTTGGATTAAAAAAGAAAACAGCACCAGTTAAAACACTGAAAGTTGGTTCAAAAGTTAGAATCAAAGCTGGCGCAACAGATCTTAACACAAAGAAAAAATTCAGCAGTTTTGTTTATGAAAATACATACACAGTAATTTCAATTACTGCATCAAGGGTTGTGTTTGGCTTGAATGGTAAGGTTACAGGCGTGGCTCACAAAGATAACATTACACTTGTATAAAGAGGTGAAAAATGGCATAAAAAAACGGATTTATACTAACAAAAACCATAATACGTGGTATAATATACCCATAATATGGAGGTAGTAATTATGTATAAAATCTATATGCACACATCACCTGATGGCAGAGTTTATATTGGGCAAACATCACAAAATTTAAAAAAAAGATGGAAATGCGGATTTGGATATAAACACAATGATTATTTCTTTGCAAATATTATAAAGTACGGTTGGGATAACTTTAAACACGAAATTTTATTTGATGGATTGACTAAAGAAGAAGCGTGCGCAAAAGAATCTGAATTGATTTCTTTATATAAAAGCAACGATGCTGATTATGGGTTTAATGTTTCTGATGGTGGTGCTGGAAGAACAGGAAGCGGTAAAAAAGTTTACTGCGTAGAAACAAATAAATTGTATAAAACAGCAAAACAGGCTGAAAAAGAAACAGGGATTAACAGGACACATATTGGTGGCTGTTGCAGAAAAGAACGTTTGACTGCTGGCGGTTTTCATTGGTGCTTTGAACCTGATATTGAATCTGAAAGTGTTAGAAAAAGAAAAACAAACACATATAAAAAAGGGAAAATACAATGTATTGAAACTGGCAGCATATATGAAAACTGTATTGAAGCCCAACGTGAAACTGGCGTAAACGCTTCAAACATAAACAGGGCGTGCAATGGCACAAGAAAAAGTGCTGGTAATTTCCATTGGAAATATTATAAAGAGAGGTAAACAATATGAAGTTTAATACAGTACACACAATTCTCATTGACTTAAATCAAGAAGAAATTTCTATCTTAAACAAGGCAAAAGATATTCTTCAAGAAATTGGTAAAAAAATTGATAGTGTATCAAATGGAGATTTTTATACTTATGATACAGAAATGGATTTGTTTGATAATATATATTTGTATTCAACTATTATACAAAATAATGTAGCAAGAAGATAAAAAAATGCTTGACAAATTAGTAAAAAAATGTTATACTTAATATAGAAAGTGAGGTAAAGATTATGGAAGAATGGTACATTGACGAGTATGGTAGAGATAGTGAGTTGTGTTGTGCGGCAAGGCAGAATGTAGATATTGAGGACAGTTGTTGGGAGTATGAAGAATGTAAAAATTGTCCTTATTATTTAAAAAATGTAGTTGACAAAACTGAAAAAGGGT
The DNA here is from genome assembly GCA_937900575.1 of uncultured Clostridia bacterium. Taxonomy (GTDB): domain Bacteria; phylum Bacillota; class Clostridia; order Christensenellales; family UBA1242; genus Onthoplasma. Next base: position 641 of record CALCEI010000185.1, on the reverse strand, counting down.
GATATAATAGTAATAGAAAGTGAGGTAATGAGTATGAAATATTATTATAGAGTAGTGGGCGAATTTCCTAATGGCGATACGAACTACGATTTTAATGTTTTAAGTCTTAGAGAATTAAGAAAAATACATAAAAAAATTTTACATTCTCATTATTATTATATTTATAAATATTCAAAAGGAAAATATAAAGAAGAGATTTATGAAAAACGTTGGGGCAAAGTATATCTTGATAAAAAAAATCTTGACAAATAAAAAAATGCTGATATAATAATAATAGAAAGAGAGGTAAAGATTATGATAGAAATTAAGTGTCCTAAATGTGAGTCAAAAGAAGTTGAATTTATTGACAGTAATCACGAAGAATTGCTTTTTAAAGATGGCGAGGGTTATACAGATGGTATTTACCATTGTCCAAAGTGTAAAATTAGTTTTGGCACTTGGACAGAATTTAAAATTGAAATTACAAAGCACACAGTAGAATGGATAGAAGAAGATGAGGAGGCATATGAAGATGACTAAAACAACAGAGAAAACAAAATGCAGAATTGAGTTACTTAAGTTTTTTGACCACTATGTGAGAGACATTATTGGAGATGATGAAGTCACTTATGGTGTATGGCTCGCAGGTGGAGTTCCCGATG
>CALCEI010000184.1 GCA_937900575.1 uncultured Clostridia bacterium | reverse complement strand
TGTTGCTTTCAAGTGGATTTTTCTTTCTGTTATCACCTGGGTGAATTATTGCATCCACCGTTGCTTTTGGAAAATATTTAAGCAAAATGCTTGCACTAATTTTGCCACTTCCGGCATCAATAATTTTTGTTGTTGTCTTTTTTGGTACGTGTTTAAATAAAGACTTTAAAAGCCTATCGTAAAAAAGTTTTGATGTATCAAATAATTTTTCCATAATTATCCTCTTAATCTATTTCTAAATCTTCTTGACGTTCTTTGTTGTTTATTATTTTTATGTTTATATAATGAACAAGAACAGCCAAAGCGCTATCTCCACGAATAAAATCATACAAATTGTCCAACGTTTTGTTAATTTCAACCAAATTTTCAAAAGATTCACAGTCATCATTTAACAAACTTTCCAGTTTGGATTTTGAAAAGGTTTTATGCAAACTTAAAAAGCGCTTTAAAGCTTTTAAATCTGCCAGCTGGTTGTTTGTTGCATGTTTGTGTGATATAGGCAGAAAATCTTCTGTACAGACATCTTCTTTAGTTATATCTGCCCACATAGGATCGTTTGTATATTGTTCAAATAAAAATTCGTTTTCTTCGCGTCTTATTTTTCTCTCGGCATCAATTAACTTAATTAATTCTGAAACGTACCAAATTTCCATAATTAAATCTCCTTATAGATATTAATTGGCCCATCTAAAATGCATTGTATTTCCATATGTTCGCCAAACTTTCCAAGTTTTGTTGGCACGCCTTCTGCTTGCAAACATTCTGCAAGTTTAAGGTAAAGTTTAAGGGCAGTGTCTTTGTCGGCAGAAAGTGAGAAATCTGGCCTTGTGCCCGAACCGTCTCTGGAACATAGTGTAAAGTTGGAAACCAACAAAATTTCACCACCAATATCCTTTACGGATTTATTAAGTTTTTCACCTTCCCTAAAAATGCGCATGTTGGCAATTTTGTTTGCCATTTTTGTTACATTTGCTTCTGTATCTGTTTTAACAACTCCAACAAACACTTGAAGCCCTGCACCAATTTCACTTATAACTTTGCCATCAACACTTAAACTAGATTTGTGAACACGTT
>CALCEI010000183.1 GCA_937900575.1 uncultured Clostridia bacterium | reverse complement strand
TGATTTACCACTTTCAAATCTCGTTTCAATCACGTTTTCTTCTGGCTTTGTTGTCATGCCATAAAAATCTTCTTTATCTTTGAACCATGAAACCATCTGTTTTTATCTCCCTATGATGAATAATTTATTCCGTTGATCTGGTTTTCGGCAGACACTAATGCACCATTCAATCTTCTGTTTGCAAGGTCATCTGCCACAGTTTTTCTGATTAAGATTCTGATTCCGTCTTCTGTGAACTGTGGTGTGACTGTTGTGTCATTTCCACGATAGTTCTTGATTTCAATATTATTTCCATTTGAAACCTTTCCAGAACCTTGTGCCAGTCTCCATAAGTTCATCTGTTGACGGTCATTCAGAATCATTTCACCTGATTTGATATTGGCTCTAATGTTGTCACCGGTAGAATATGCACCGCCCCCAACGATTCCACCACTTGCAAATGATGGTGGAATTGGTTTATTTGCAATTGCCGTTCCAAGTTGTGCCGCACCCATAGAACCAATCAGACCGGCCATTGCAATTCCCAATATCGGATCACCTGAAGTTGCAAGTGCATTGACCACGGCTTGTGCCGTTGATGTTCCAATCTGAACAAGACTTGATGACCATTCCCACATATCCAACTGATATTTTCTTTTGGCGGCTTCTTTCTCAATTCTTGCTTTTTCTTCTTCATATTCTTTTTCAGAAAGAATGCCTTCTTTGAACTGTTTTTCAAGTTTCTTTGTTTCAAGTTCTGCATTGTCTTCTGCATTCTGTCTTGCTAATGAAGTAATATTTCCAAGAATCTGTGAAGTCTGATTCAAGAAATCATTGATGGTTGTGAGAATTTCATTCAATGATGTTAACTGTTTTCTTGATTCTTCTTCAGTTGCTTTTGTGATGTCTTTTTCAAGTTTGATTCTCTTTTTCTGGTATTCATCCCATATTTTCATGCGTTCATTTGGTGACATCTTTTCATATGTTTCAGACTGAAAAAAGGCTTCAGAAATCATGTCATAGGTTTTCAACTGTTCTTTCAGAATGTCTGATTTTTTCAAATCATCAGAAACATCAATATTTGAAAGTGCATTCATGAATGCTTCACGTTTCGATTCTTCAAGATTCAGGTTTTGCATTTCTGCCACAAGTGATTTGACATGTTCCAACTGTTTACCGGTCATTGTTGGTAAATACGGATCTTTTGCCATTTCCAAATATGCTTCCATTTCAATATTTAGAACAGACTGTTTGTCTACTTCCTGACCAAGTGCGGCGGCTTCACGTTCAAGATTTTTTATTGCAGAATCACGTTTGGCAATAATCTTTGAATAGTTTTCTGTTGACTGTTTTAATTTATCCTGAATCTCTTTCTGATTCTGTGCTTCTTCATTATGTTTCTTTAATTCTGCGGCGGCGTCTTCTTCTGCTTTTTTGAGATTTTCAATAGTTTCTGTATAATTTTGAATTTGTTCTTTCGTTTCTTTTATTTCTTTTTGCACTCTTTCCAATTCAGATTTAAAATATGTCATGGCTTCTTGTTCGCCACCCCAAAACATTATTTCTGAATCATCAAGTCCAACCCCTTGTGATTTATATTTAAGATTATTTAAACCAC
>CALCEI010000182.1 GCA_937900575.1 uncultured Clostridia bacterium | reverse complement strand
GTTACTTTAACTCCAAAAGAATTTGATTTATTAGCTTATTTTATTAAAAATCAAATAGATTTGGCAAACATTGGTTCAAAATATGCCCTTAGTGGAGAAAAAAGCAACTATTCACTTACTGATGATATTGTTCTTACAGAAGATTTTAAACCAATTGGTTACAGTACAACAAGCAGTGAATGGGTTGGTTTTAGCGGATCCTTTAATGGAAACGGACACACAATTTCTGCGTTGAAGTTGAGTGGAACAGAATATAACAATGCTGGTTTGTTTACAACATTAAATAACGGTTCAAAAGTTGTTGATTTAAAATTGGATAGCGTAACAATTTCTGGTGAATTTGAAACAGCTGGTGCGCTTGCTGGTTCTGCAAGAGGTTTGTTTAGAAATGTTACAGTTACAAACGCAATAATCAAAAATGAAAATATAACAGGTGTAACAGGCGGTTTGTTTGGTAAATTAAGTGATGCTTCTTCAGTTTTGTCTGTTGCAAGTGTTGATACAACAACAATAACAGTTGGAAAAAGCGGAGTTGTGCTTTCTGATGGACGTGTTGGTGGTTTGATTGGTGAATTGGACAAAGCAAAAGTGCAAGCAACTTATGCAAAAGCAAGCATTAATTGTGTAAATGATGCGGACAATAAGGTGATTGCAGGTGGCTTGGTTGGTAAGTTTGATATTTCTGTAACTGACGGAACAATTCAAGAATCTTATGCGATTTGTGAAAGTAACAAAGCTGCTTTTGGAGCTTTTGTTGGAACAATTTTTGAAGACGGTGATTTTAATCCTGGACAATATAAAATTTTAAAATACTTGGTTGGTAATTAGTAAAATTATCCCTCAATTTATAAGTTATCGTTAAATTTTTTACGGAAAAAAATGATTTTTTTACTGTGTAAGTCGAAAAGTTTTTCTAATATTATTATAATAACTTTATGGCAGAATTCATATCCACATTTACAACAGGTTTTCAAAAGCTTGTAGAAAAAAATCCTGAAAAATATATTGCAACTGGACTTGTTAAGA
>CALCEI010000181.1 GCA_937900575.1 uncultured Clostridia bacterium | reverse complement strand
TAATGTTGTAATCCAGTTCTTTGTCCAGTTGTGGAATGCAATCAAATCAATCTGTTCTAACATCCCTATTGCTTTTTCAAACGCTTGGATTGGAGCGCAAGCAGGTCTTGCAGGATTTATTTCTGCGGTTCTTTCTGGAATTGTGAAAATTGCGGAAGCATTGAATAAATTGCCCTTTGTTGATTTCGATTATGAAGGGTTGCAGTCTAAAGCAAATGAATGGAGCAATAAACAGGCATCGTTGAACGCATCGAAAGCAGAATACAATCAGATTGATGCGTTTAATGACGGATGGGCAAAAGATGCCTATACGAAAGGCGCAGCGTGGGGAGATAACAAGTGGAATGGTTGGTTTGGATCTGGTGCAAATGATTCTATCGCAACTGGTTTTGATGAATCGTCTGTTGCAGGTGTTATTGCTGACAATACTGGATCTGCTGCAAAATCACTTGAAACCACTGCTGAAGATTTGAAGTTCATGCGTGATGTTGCGGAACAAGATGCGATTAACAGATTCACCACGGCGGAAGTTAAGGTTGACCTTGGTGGAGTTACCAACAATCTTGGATCAGGGACAGATCTGGATGGATTCATCGATTATATGGTCACTGGAATTCAGGAAGCAATGGAACAGGTTGCGGAAGGGGTGCATAACTAATGTTTTATTTTTACATGGGTGAGGTGCTTCTTCCAGTTTCCCCTGAGAAGCTGACCACAAAAATAAAAAACACCAATAAAACAATGTCGCTGATCAATCAATCAGAAGTGAACTTTTTGCGTGATGCGGGACTTTCAGAAATTGATTTTGAAGTGCTTCTTCCTGCGGTGCAATATTCCTTCGCAAACTATGCAGACGGATTCAAGGCACCTTCCTATTATTTATCTCAGTTTGAAGCACTGAAAACTGAGAAAAACCCGTTTCAGTTCATTGTTTTGCGGAGAATGCCAGATGGAAAAGTTCTGTACGACACAAATTTGACTGTAAGTTTGGAATCTTACACCATAAAAGAAAATTCTGGGGATGGTTTTGATCAAACTGTGTCCATTACTCTGAAACAGTTTAGACCATTTGGGACAAAGACTGTGAAAGTGGTTGAAAACAAAGCAACAGTGCAGGAAACCAGAGAAACCACAAAGTCCCCTGCACCAAAGCAGGAAACCACTTACACGGTAAAAAGCGGGGACAGCTTGTGGAACATTGCCAAGAAATTATATGGGAATGGATCTGATTATACAAAAATCTATGACGCAAACAAAGACAAGATCAGCAATCCAAATCAGATTTCTGTTGGTCAGGTTTTGACGATCCCCCCAGTCTAAGGTGATACCAAAATGAATATTGAACTTTTGATTGGTCACGGAAATGAATTGAGTCAACCGCTTGTGAAAGAAGGGATCCAATGGAATACGGAAAGATATGGATCCCCATCGTCTTTGAAGTTTACTGTGATTAAAGATCCATCCCTGAACTTTTCTGAAGGTGATGCTGTCAGAATGAAAGTGGACAATCAGGAAGTGTTTTATGGTTTTGTATTTACCAAGAAACGATCAAAGGATGAATCCATTGATGTGGTTGCATATGATCAGATGCGTTATCTTAAGAATAAAGATACTTAAAATAGGTACAAATATTATATATAATCCGCTAATAAAACTAACCTTACTTACATTTCCATTAGCTAG
>CALCEI010000180.1 GCA_937900575.1 uncultured Clostridia bacterium | reverse complement strand
ATCAAGATCAGAAACGCCAGCTTCTAAATCTGTTGTGCTGTATTGATACATAGGTGCTTTAGATACAATTAATTCATCAATTTGCACTTGTAAGTCATCATACTCACTTGCGTCTGTAATTATATAAAGTGTATGAACATCTTTTTCACTCAAAGCATTGTACTGTGCTTCAGTTCCAAGCCACCATTTAAGTTCAGCATTGCTGTTCATTTCTTTTATCTTTGTAATAAAAGCCTGGTCAATTTCTTCTTCACTTGGTGCATGACCTGTTGCAGCTGCAATTGCAGCTATAATTTGCTCTTTGGTCATACTTTCAAACTTACAATTGTCTTCACAAATGACATAATAAGTTCTTTCATCTGCCATTTTAAATCACTCCTATATTTCTAAATCAAAATTATTACTTTCTGCAATTGCCTTTTTCAAGTCCATTTCTTGCTTTTTAAGTTCAGTTGATGTGTTGTCTTTATCAAGCCAAGTGTCATCATAATTCCTTAACAACATTGCAGCTGCTGTTTCACTTGGTGGACAATGCCTTGTGTATTCTTCAAACATGACAATGTTTTCACCGTCTTTGTCCTTTTTACCAACCTTTTTGGTTTCCTTGTACTCATAGCCAAGTGCCTTTTTAAGCAAAGCACCTTTAATTTCAAAGACAACTTTCTCACGCCCACGCATGAAAGCCTCTTTTAACTCCGTTTTCTCTGCTTTGTATTTATATATTGTACTTGGTGAAATTCCAAAGGCTTTACCAATTTCTTCAACGGTTGCACCAGCTTCAACAGCTTGTCTTATTTCATCTATATGAGGTTTTATTTCTGTATCATATTTTGAAGGTCTTCCCATTAGATCACCTTAAAAAGTAGAAAAGAGCAAAGCCTTTGTCATTGGAAATAGCAACAAAGTCTTCACTCCTTTTATATTTGGTATATATTTTTTCAAGAACTTTATATCATAATTCAATTTAATTGTCAACAAAACGTGAACAAATTAATGCCCACGTTTCACTTTGACACAAGAAAGTTGTGAGAGATTACACCTTCATTATATGCAAATTATAAAATATTATTCAGTTCTAACAGCTTCAATTATTATAACGCCCATTTTCAATAAATCTTGTTTTATTTCCTCATAGTGATAAGAACTTCTTGAAATTCTACTTCTTTGTGTCACAAGTACACCGTCATATTCAATTGATGTTGTAAAAAGCGTGTCAATTTCAGTTGCAACACCAACAACTTCATAATCATAGAAGTCAGCAAAGTTTTGACATACTTCTAGTTGCTTAACAACGTCACTGTTCGGCTGGTTCTGCTTTGCATAAATGATAACTTTCATTCGTGCATTTCCCCATTCTTTTTACACCAATAATAACAGAAAAAAGATCGGTTTACACCGTCCTTTTCTAAATTTCTATTATTCGTATTCCATGCACATACAACATAAGCTTGCGTTTGATAATATAATCTTTTGTCCTCATACCCTTTGTATCTTCTACACAATATTTATTTTGAATGCAATCAAAATAACAAAAATCTGCCTTGTATTTGCATGCCCGCTCGACACATTTTCTTTTCTTGCCTTCACCTTCATACTGTGCTGGTATCAAGACAAATTCTTTTTGTAGTTCCAGGTCTTTAATTGTTCCAGCATATTCAAGCAGCTTTAATTCT
>CALCEI010000179.1 GCA_937900575.1 uncultured Clostridia bacterium | reverse complement strand
ATGACAATTTGAGGTTTGTTATCTCTCAGAACCATCCCAAGGTTTGCTAGTCTACAAATATCACCAGCTGGTATTTGATAATTATTATACATTCTGTCACCCCTCTTGGAAGACAATTGAAACACAGGAATACAGGGATAATACTGAAAAGAAATTTGCTGAATTCTTCAAGAAATATGAAAAACTTTGGAATGAATGCCCAGACCAATTGAAGATGGGAGTTTCCAATGGAATAAGACAAAGGGAAGTTGTTAGTGGAATGGAAATGGAAGACAAGACACTGGAACAATACCTTGAACACCTCAGAAACCTTGCTTAATCCAAGCAAGGTTTTTTCATAAATACTTTATGAAATACTTTACCATACAAGAACTTTGTAAATCCCAAACAGCAATTATACTGGGAATAGATAATACACCAAATGAAGAGGAATTAAACAATCTTCATATTCTTGTTGATATTATCAACCATTGTGAAATAACTTGATGCATAAATCCCTTCCAAAGTTTTGCTGTTTTGTTTTTCTGATTTATAAACTTGATAGTATGCAACAAGCACACATGTAAGCAAAATAACAAGCGAAACAACAGCAATAATAAGCCATGGAATTGCTTTTTGAGCATTGCTTTTTTGCTTTGTTTTTTTATCTTGTTTTACATCTGTCTTTTCAAAATTTTCACTTACAATTTGTTCTTTTTTCATAACTTCTCCTTGTTAAACTGCAAATATATGGTTGCCAATTGTTGTAACATATTTTGTGGTTCTAATCCAAGAACTTGTTGCAGTTTTTGGATTATAATAATATACCGAACCATAAGTTGGATCCCAACCATTTAATGCATCATCTGCTGCTTGATAAGCCTTTGAATTTGGTTCCAAATTTATCTGTCCATCGTTAACCGCAGTAAATGCCCAAGGCTGATAAATTACACCAGAAACAGTGTTTGGAAAACGGCTGTCTCTAACCCTGTTTAGCACAACTGCCGCAATGGCAACTTGTCCTGTGTAACTTTCACCACGCGCTTCTGCGTAAACCACTTTTGCAAGAAGATATCTATCATTGCTGTTATAGCTGGAAGAACTTTGATTTTTGCTTACACTAATTCCCATTTTTGCAGCGGTTAAAGGTCCAACAACGCCATCTTGCGTAAGGCCATATTTCTTTTGAAATTTTTTAACTGCAGCAATGGTTTTTGGGCCGTTAATTCCATCAACTGCACCAGTGTAATAACCCCATTTTTTTAGTTTTGTTTGCACTTCTTTAATGTTGGCCGTGGCAGCATAAACTGCACTTGTTTCCATTGAAACATTTGTGCCATTATAAGTTAATCCCACACTGGTCACACAGCCCACAACAAGCATCAAAGCAGTAATCATAAACACCAAAACTTTTTTCATATTTTCCCTTTTATTTAAACAAGCTTTTAACCCATTCAACAATTTTAGATTTATATTTAATTTGTATT
>CALCEI010000178.1 GCA_937900575.1 uncultured Clostridia bacterium | reverse complement strand
GTTACAGGTGTAAGTGGCAGTGGAAAATCCACGTTAGTAAATGACATATTTTACAATGCATTATTTAACAAAATTAACATGCGTGAAGAAAACATAAATTTAAAACAACTTAAAAATGCAGAGGAAATTGACAAAGTTGTGCAAATTGACCAAACACCAATTGGACGTACACCAAGAAGTAACCCTGCAACATATTCTGGTGTGTTTGGACGTATTAGGGAATTGTTTGCTTCAACTCCACAAGCAAAAGAAAAGGGCATGACAGCCGGAAACTTCAGTTTTAATGTAACAGGTGGCAGATGCGAAGCATGTGCTGGTGATGGCGTAAAAAGACTTAGAATGTACTTTATGGCCGATGTTTACGTGCCTTGCGAAGTGTGTGGTGGAAAACGTTACAGCCGTGAAACTTTGGATGTGAAATATAAGGGCAAATCAATTTATGATGTGCTTGAAATGACAATTGATGAAGCTTACGAATTTTTTGAAAATCAACCATCAATAAAAAGCATTTTGCAAACACTTGTTGATGTTGGTTTGGGTTACATTAAATTAGGTCAAAGTGCAACAACACTTTCTGGGGGTGAAGCACAAAGGCTTAAATTGGCAACCGAACTTACAAGACGTGATACAGGCAACACTGTTTATATTCTTGATGAACCTACAACCGGTTTGCACAGTTATGATGTTAAAAAACTAATCACCATTTTGCAACGTCTTGTTGGCAAGGGCAACACAATTGTTGTTATTGAACACAATTTGGATGTTGTAAAAACTGCTGATTATCTTATTGACATGGGCCCAGAAGGTGGTCTTGGTGGTGGACAAGTTGTTGCAACTGGCACACCAGAACAAGTATGTAAAGTTGAAGGTTCTTACACCGGACTTTATCTTAAAAAGATGTTAAACTAAATTGCTTAAATTTATGCTGTTAGATTCTTTTAAACCTTCTATGTTATATTTAAGCAAATTGGAATAGGTTATTGCATCTTCTTGTTTTTCGTTTGTTATGGAAGCACACATATATTGCAAATAGTCCGAAATTGGTTGAAGGTCTTTTCTGGAGATGGATA
>CALCEI010000177.1 GCA_937900575.1 uncultured Clostridia bacterium | reverse complement strand
AGCCCTGCTTTAACGCGATTTTCACCATACATGTCAATGCCAAGTTTAATTGCAATGGCATCTGCTTTTGCAAAACCAATGCCATCCACATCATCAATAAGCGTATAAGGATTTGATTTGACAACTTCAATTGTTTTATCTTTATAAATATTATAAATTTTTATTGCTGTGTTTGTTGTAATTTGATGAGTTTGCAAAAACATAATGGCAGATTGCATTTCTTTCATATCATTATAAGCATTGGCAATTTCGTTGGCCTTTTGTTTGCTTATACCTTTAATTTTGGAAAGTTTCATTGGATCAAATTCCAAAATTGTAAGAGTATCTTCCCCAAATTCATTTACAATTTTTTTGGCTGTAACTGGGCCAATGCCATAAATAAGTCCACTTGCCAAGTATTTTTCAATGGCTGGCAGGGTGGTTGGTTCAACAACTTTACCTTCTTCAAACTTAAATTGTTCACCAAACTTTTTGTTTACCACAAATTCACCATCAAGTTCCAAAGTTTGACCTTCAAAAACTTCTGGCAACGTGCCAACTGCGGTTATGCGCTTTTTGTTGTATGACAAAGCAAGCACAGAATAGCCATTTTCTGCGTTTCTAAAAACTGTATTTTCCACACTTGCAATAATTTTCATGTTTTAAGTGTACAATAAATAAAAAAAATTTTCAAGTAAAGTTCATTTGTTTTACTTTATAAGTAAAAAATGTTAAAATTCAATTAGTTAAGGAGAAAATATGAAAAAGTTTTTTAAAGAATTTAAGGAATTTATTTCCCGTGGGAACGTAGTTGATTTATCAGTTGCTGTTATTATTGGCGCAGCATTTTCTGCAATTGTAACTGCTTTGACAGATAAAATTATTATGCCACTTATAAATTGGGTTATTGCTGCATGTGGTGGCAAAAATGGTTTGGAATCTGCATACACAATTTTAAGCAGAGGGTATGATGCTGATGGCAATTTTAGTTTGGCAAACAGCATTTATATTGATTGGGGTGCACTTATTGCTGCAATTTTGAACTTCTTTATTATTGCATTTG
>CALCEI010000176.1 GCA_937900575.1 uncultured Clostridia bacterium | reverse complement strand
CAGGTTTTTTTGCAACGTCCAAAACTGCACCACATTTTTTGCATACACGAACACTCTTGCCGTCAACAACTTTGTGTGCAACTCTTGTTGCTTTTTTACATTCTGGGCAAATTACTTGAACATTAGATGCATCAATTGCACCTTCTGATTTAATAATGCCACCTTGGTCATCTTTACTTCTTGGTTTTTTGTGATGTGTTTGAATGTTTACATTGGCAACTTTAACTCTGCCATTTTCTCTGTTAACTTCAAGTACTTCACCTGATTTGCCAGCATCTTTACCAGCAAGAACCAAAACGTTATCACCTTTTTTAACACTTAAATTCATTTTTGCCTCCTATAAAACTTCCGGTGCTAAGGAAATGATTTGAGTAAATCCTTTTGCACGGAGTTCTCTTGCGATAGGTCCAAACACACGTGTTCCACGAGGTAATTTTTGTTTGTCAATTAAAACTGCTGCGTTTTCATCAAACTTAATTGATGTGCCGTCTGCACGTTTTACGCCACGTTTTGTACGTACGATAACTGCCATAACAACTTCACCTTTCTTAACTTTGCCGTCTGGGTCTGCTTTTTTAACAGAAGCAACAATGATATCGCCAACATTGGCTGATTTAACAACTGAACCACCAAGACAACGAATGCACATAATTTGTTTTGCGCCTGTGTTGTCGGCAACGTTCAAAACTGATAATGGTTGAATCATATTTGCCTCCTACTTTGCTCTTTCAACAATGGAAAGAAGTCTAAAATACTTATCTCTGCTAAGTGGACGTGTCTCTTGAATTTCAACAGTGTCGCCTACGTGAGCATCATTCTTTTCATCGTGAGCCTTATATTTTTTTGTGTATGTCACATATTTTTTGTAAATTGGGTGTTTTTTCTTGCTGGTTACCAAAACAGTAATGGTTTTGTCCATTTTGTCAGAAACAACAACACCTTGTATTGTCTTATGGTTAATTTTCTTTTCTTCCATATACTACTCCTTTATCCCAGCAATTTCTTTTTCTTTAAGGGCTGTTTTAACCCTAGCGATGGATTTTTTAACAACTCTAATTCTTGATGTATCTTGCAATTGACCAACTTTGTTTTGGAAAATCAAATTGAAGAGTTCTGCTCTTAATTTGCTTTCTTCTGCATTCAAGTCAGCAACGCTCATTTCTTTATAACTATTCTTCATTGTTTTCACCGCCTTTTTCCCTGCGAATTATTCTTGTTTTGCAAGGAAGTTTGTGTGATGCAAGTCTAAGTGCTTCCAAGCATTCTGCTTCAGAAGGACCACTTACTTCCATAACAACTCTACCACGTTTTACGACTGCAACGTGACCTACTTGTGCACCCTTACCGCTACCCATACGTGTATCGGCTGGTTTCTTTGTGATAGGCTTGTCTGGGAATACCATAATCCAAACTTGTCCATCACGTTTAATGTATCTATTGATTGCAACACGGGCTGCTTCAAGTTGATTTGAAGTTACCCAGCATGGTTCAACGGATTGAAGACCATAATCTCCGTATGCAAGTTTGCTTCCACGAATAGCACGTCCGGTCATACGGCCACGGAATTGTTTTCTTCTTTTTTCTCTTTTAGGCATTAACATATTAGTTTTCTCCTTTCTTGTGATTTGAGACTGTGCTTTGAGAAACTTTGCCCATAATTTCACCTTTATAAATCCAAACTTTTACGCCAATAACACCAAATGTGGTGTGTGCTTCTGCAACTGCGTAATCTATGTTTGCTCTTATTGTGTGAAGTGGGAGTGAACCTTCGTGGTAGTGTTCACTTCTTGCAATTTCTGCACCATCAAGACGACCAGATACCATGGTTTTAATACCCATTGCACCAGCACGCATCGTACGTTGCATTGCAGCCTTCATAACACGTCTAAATTGTGCACGTTTTTCAAGTTGAGCAGCAATGGATTCTGCAACAAGTTTTGCATCTAAATCCATGTTCTTAACTTCAACAACGTTTACATTAACTTTCTTTGCATCAGACAATTTTTCAACATTTGCCTTTAATGCTTCAACACCAGCACCCTTTTGTCCAATCATAACACCAGGTTTTGCTGTTGAAATTGTAACTGTAACAACGTCTGCTGTTCTTTCAATCAAAACGTTAGAAATTGCACAGTTCTTATATTCTTTAAGGATATAATTACGGATAACGTTATCTTCCTTAATGTTTTTTGCTATACTTTTCTTGTCTGCGTACCAAAAAGAACTCCATGTCTTATTGATACCAAGACGCATTCCATTTGGATTAACTTTTTGTCCCATAATCTACTCCTTTGAACCAAGCACAACTTTAATGTGGCTTGTTCTTGTAACGATTCTGTCAGCACCATGGCCACGTCCACGGAAGTAAACTTTGTTTACTCTTGTTGGACCTTGTCCAAGGATAACTTCTGCCAAATACAAATCATGAACATTTAAGCCATTATTGTTTTCAGCATTAGCACCAGCAGATTTTACAACTTTTAATAAGATTGCAGCTGCATCGTGTGGCATATTGCTTAAAATTGCAACTGCATCATCATAACTTTTGCCTCTAACTTGGTCAATAACAATTTTTGCCTTTGTAGGAGCAAGTCTAACATAACGTACGCAAGCATATGGACGATTGTCTTTGTTTGCACGTATTTTTTCTGTTTTTTCTCTAATTCTCTTTGCCATTTTTTACTCCTAAACTGATGCGTTAGATGCTTCTTTTACTCTGTGTCCTTTAAAGGTACGAGTTGGCGCAAATTCGCCTAACTTGTGACCAACCATATCGACAGTACAGTACACAGGTATATGTTTTTTGCCGTTGTGAACAGCAATTGTATGTCCAACAAATTCTGGATAAATTGTGCTTGAACGAGACCATGTTTTAATAGCCTTTTTCTCGCCTTTTTCATTCATTTCTTTTACACGAGCATACAATTTTGCTTCAACGTAAGGTTTTTTCTTTAAACTTCTACTCATAAACCACTCCTATTAAGCCTTAGCTCTCTTGACAATAAGTTTGTCAGAAGCCTTTTTATGTTTTCTAGTTTTGTATCCCATTGCAGGTTTGCCCCATGGTGTCATTGGACCAGCATGACCAACAGGTGATTTACCTTCACCACCACCGTGTGGGTGATCAACTGGGTTCATTGCAGAACCACGAACTGCTGGACGTACGCCCATGTGACGTTTGCGTCCTGCTTTACCTAAAGATACAATTTCATTTTCTTCGTTGCCAAGTTCACCAACTGTTGCACGGCAAACTGCCAACACTTTTCTCATTTCTCCACTTGGCAAACGAACTGTTGCGTAATCGCCTTCTTTTGCCATCAATTGTGCAGACAAACCAGCAGATCTAACCATTTGGCCACCCTTGCCTGGTTGTAATTCAATGTTGTGAATAAATGCACCAAGAGGAATATCTTTAAGTTCCAAGCTGTTGCCTGGCTTAATTTCTGCGCCAGCACCACTCAAAACTTTATCTCCTACATTAAGACCTTTTGGAGCAAGAATAAATCTCTTGTCACCATCAGCATAAACAAGCAATGCAATGTATGCTGTACGGTTTGGGTCATATTGAATGCTTTCAACTGTTGCAACAATACCATCTTTGTTACGTTTGAAATCAATAACCCTATATTTACGTCTGTTACCACCACCAATGCTACGAACTGTGATTTTACCTTGTGCGTTACGTCCACCGGTTTTCTTTTGGTTGGACACTAAACTCTTTGGAGCTTTTGCGCCTTTTGTAAGTTCGTCGTATGTTTTATATGTCTTAAAACGATTTGCTGGTGAGGTAGGTTTAACTGTTCTAATAGCCATATTCTACTCTCCTTCTTAGCTCAAGCTCTCGTAGAAGGCGATACCCTTGGATTCAGGTTTTAAGAAAACAACTGCTTTCTTGTAATCGCTTGTCTTACCGAACACTTGACCACTTTTTGTGTTTCTTACTTTTGTTTTACCTTTAACAATGCTTGTGTTTACGCGAGCAACTTGAACTTCAAACAATTTTTCAACTGCATTTTTAATTTCAATTTTGTTTGCGTCTAAAGCAACTTTAAATGTGTAAACTTTGTTAGGAATGCCTGCGTATGATTTTTCTGTCATAATAGGTTCCAAAATAATTTTTTGCGCTTCCATTATACGTATGCCTCCTCTAATTTCTTAATTGCACTCTTTGTGAATACCACAAATGTGTTTTCAACAACGTCTGAAACGTTCAACAATGATGCATCAACACAACTTGCTGTTGGAATGTTGCTTGTTGCACGAACAACAGATTCGTTTTTGCCATCAGTTACAATAACTGTGCTTTTGTTTAAACCAAATGTCTTCAAGAATGTTGCTGCTGATTTTGTTTTGTTATCTGCAAAATTAATTTCGTCCAAAACATAAACTTCTTTTTGTCTAATTTTTTCAGAAATTGCTGATGCAAAAGCGATATCACGCATTTTCTTGTTAACTTTTTGGCTAAAGTCTCTTGGCTTTGGTGCAAATACCACACCACCACCAACAAATTCAGGTGCACTCTTTTCATCGTGACGAGCATTACCTGTACCTTTTTGTCTGTAAATTTTCTTTTTTGTTGCATTAATTTCGCTACGTGTTAAGGTGCTTTTTGTACCTTGACGAGCGTTGTTGTGTAAAGCCACAATAACTTGGTGGATTAATGGTTCGTTGTATTCAACATCAAAAACCAAATCACTTAAGTCAACTTTACCAACTGCTTCTTTATTCATATTGTAAACATTAAGTTTCGCCATAATTTTCTCCTTTACGCTTTGGAAGCAGATCTTACAACAACCACAGATTTCTTAGCGCCAGGAATTGCACCTTTAACCAAGATTAAGTTTCTGTCTGCATCTACGCGAACAACTGTCAAATTTTGAACAGTTGTAGTATCACAACCATAGTGGCCAGGCAAATTCTTACCTTTGAAGACTCTGCTTGGGGTTGAGTTACCACCCATTGAACCTACTTCTCTGTGAACAGGTCCAACACCGTGTGTCATTTTAAGTCTGCGTTGATTCCAACGTTTGATAACGCCAGAAAAACCGTGACCTTTGCTTGTTCCGGTAACGTCAACAACGTCACCAGCGCTGAACATATCAGCTTTAATTTCTTGACCAACAGCAAATTTGCTTGTGTCGTCATATCTAAATTCTTTCAAAACACGTTTTGCTTCTACATTTGCTTTTTTGAAAGCGCCTGCTTGACATTTGTTAACGTTCTTTTCTTTGATTTTGCCAAATGCCACTTGAACAGCATCATAACCGTCAGCATCTTTTGTTTTGATTTGTGTTACGAAGCAAGGACCTGCTTCAATAACAGTAACGGGTTCAACTCTGCCATCATCCATGAAAACTTGAGTCATACCCAACTTTGTACCAATAATAGCTTTTTCCACAGTTCCCTCCTTATAATTCTACCTTGATGTCCACACCAGATGGAACGTTCATCTTCAAAAGCGTATCAACTGCTTTTGCGCTTGGTGCATAAACATCAATCAATCTAAAATGTGTTCTTGATTCAAATTGTTCTCTTGAATCTTTGTATTTGTGCGTTGCACGAATAACTGTAACCACTTCTTTCTTTGTTGGAAGTGGAATTGGTCCGGAAACTTTGCATCCAGACTTTGTTGCAGTGTCAAGAATTCTTGAAACTACATTTTCGAGTAAACCTGTATCATATGAAGCAAGTTTAATCCTAAGTTTTGTTGTTGCCATAATTTCTCTCCTTTTATTTTTTTAGTCAACACAATCACTGGTCCCTTAACCCATAACAATAATGACATAACAGTTTAGAGTATTTCATCTACTTATTATAATACACGTTGCCGGGTGTTAAGTGCTGATCTCCAAAAAGAAATTGGGCCGTACCCAACTTTTTGTGCCAGCGTCCAAAAGGACTAGGTCCACACAAATTCCCACCTGCTGTTGCTAGCAAATGCAACCTTGTGTTTCCACCCTTTTACATGGATTTACACTTAAACCCACATAATCAGCAAGCCTATTCTAACAAACTGCAAACTCTTTGTCAACCCTTTTTATAAAAAATTTTAAACAATTTTGGGGTGAAATTTTTGCTGTTTGTTTGACATAAAAAATTAAAAAAGTTATCATTCTTATATATAATAAGGATATATATGTTAAAGAAAAGTTTAAGTATAATATTAGTATTAATGTGCACTTTTTCTGTGTTCCTGTTTTCAGGTTGCAACAAAAAACCAAGCATGGAAATTAAAGATTTTGAAAATTACACCATGTACAAAAACATGTCTTATGGTGATGATGTAAGAAACGTGCTTGATGTGTGTTACCCAAAAAACAAAACAGGCAGAGTTGACGTTTTGTTCTACATTCATGGTGGTGGCTGGGTTACTGGGGATAAAGAAGGATATGCAACTGCATTAAAAAATGGTGCCAATGAAGGTTACATCACTGCAGCAATGAATTATAGATATTTAAGCAAAGACGTGGATTGTCAAGATATTCTTGATGATATCACCATGGCACTTTCTGCAGTAAAAAAACAAGCAAATGCACTTAACCTTCAACCAGAAAAGGCAATGCTAAGTGGTGGCTCTGCTGGTGGGCACCTTTCACTTCAATATGCTTATCAATGCTATAACATTGCACCAATCAAACCTGCCTTTGTTCTTTCTTATTGTGGCCCAACAAAACTTACCGACCCAAAATACTTTGACCGCGAATCTTTAAGCAAATCCACATACAAATGGTTCTCTTGGCTTACAAACAAAAACATCACTTCTTCCACAATCGAAGAATACACTCCACTCTTAAACCAAGTTTCACCAATAACTTATGTAAATGAAAACACCGTGCCAACAATAATTTGTCAAGGAACAATTGATGAAATTGTACCATACCAAAACGCAGTGGATTTAGATGCAAAGTTGACCGAAGTGGGTGTTGACCACGTGTTTATCACTTACCAAAATTCTGGTCATGGGTTAGAAAACGACCCAGAAGCATCAGCCTTGGCGGACCAAATGTTCCAAACTTACAAAACAACATATTTAACAAAATAGGAAGCACATTTGCTCCCTATTTCTTTTTAAATAAATCTACAATAACTTCAACCAAATTGTTAAATTTTGTAAATCCGGCATGTTCGTTTGTAATTTTGCTGTTGACTTCAAGTTGAACGGTCCAAATGCCAAACTCTTTTGCAAATAGATTTACAAATTTTATAATTATGTTATAATAAAAACATGAAAACATTTAACAAAAATGATAATTCTTTTACATGTGCTTGGTGTGGCAAAGTTGTTCAAGCATTAAAAACTTCTTCACGTGACCACTGCACAAAGTGTTTAACATCTTTGCATGTGGATATCAACCCCGGGGATAGGGCTTGTGCTTGCAACGGAACACTTGTTCCAATTGATGTTACAACAAGTAACAAAAAGGGGTACATAATAACTTACAAATGCAACAAATGTGGTATGTTGCATAACAATAAATCTGCAGAAGATGATAATTTTGCAACAATACTTAAAGTTATGAACAAAACATATAATGTAAATGAATATAAAAAATAAAGAATTTTTAAAAAAGGTATTTACAAAATCGTAAACCTGTGGTACAATGTGCACAGATTAGATAGGAGGGCATCATGGCAAATGATACATATAAAAAATTGTTTGAAAGTAGTGATGAAGAAATATTTAACAGATATTTAATCAGTACAGAAAACAATAAATACAACGAAAAAGAGTTTAGAGCAAAGTTTGCAACTGAATATAAAAGTTTGTTGCCAAGCAATTCACAAAAAGAAAATGATGCTGAAAAAGAAAGTTGCCAAATTTTACAACAGTTAAATATCCCAGATTTAGGATATTATCGTACACAATTAGTAAAAAATGTTGCAGTACAATTTTTGGAATACAAAGTTAACCTTAAAAGATTATTATTAGATTTTGATAAAATTTTAAGTGAACATCCTTCCATTGTAAGAGCATCATTGGCTTCAAAAGAAAAAAATGAAACAAAACCAACACCAGAAGTAACAAAACTTGTAAATGATTTCGTTACAAATGTTGTTAAAGATAAATCCTTGGCTCATTTAAAACAATTAGAAGCATCTCAATTATAAACAAAAAACACCACAAAATGTGGTGCTTTTTTATTTGATTGTTAAACCGTTATTAATCTCAGCATTTATTTTTTCAAGGTCGTCAGTTCCTTCAAGGTCGTCAGTTTGTTCAAACTCTTCAACTTCTTGTTGTCCACTTCCGTCTACTTTAACTTTAAGATCGACGTCATTCACTGCTGACACTTCTGTTTTAAGGTCATCATTATTTTCCACTTCTCCACTTTCGGTAGCATTACCTTGACCACTTGCTGCAACGATAAAGTTTCCAAATGATGTTGAATGTCTAGCCCTGCCAACGTTCTTTTCAGCTTGTCCTTTTGTTTCTGCTTCTTCTTTTGCTCGTTGTGCTTCTCTCTTTTTATCTTCAGCGTCGGCTTTAACTCTCTTTTCATCTTCGGCTTGTTTTTTTACAGGCGCTTTCTTTACAGGCTCTTTCTTTGCAGGCTCTTTCTTTACAGGCTCTTTCTTTTTATCTTCAGCAGGGGCTTTAGTTTTCTTTTCTGGCTCTAGTATTTGTGCAGGTTCTTGTGCTTGAACTCCACCTTCTACCTGCTCTGTAGCAACTCCTTTTGACGTCTCAGTTCCTGTTGATTGAACGTTTGTGCCAATAATAGAATCAACATCTTTTTCTGCGACTCCCATAGTGCCAAGCGCTTGTACAACACCACGATTTACGACGCGAGGTCTTTGTTCTGTTTTTGAACGTCGCTCTGCGTATTCTGCTGCAACTTCTTTAACACCTTTTGCTTGTTCCCTGCTGTATGTCGCAATAATTTGACGGTTATTAATAACTTCGTCCGTTACAGTATCTTTGGTTATCAATTTTGCTGTTGGAATTTCTTTGGCAACTGCTTGGTTATATACCATTTGTGCATGTCTTCTTTCTGCCAAAAAGTATTGTTTGTCTTCACCCAAAACATCAACATTTTGGTCAACGGCCTGTGCAATAACTTCATTTAATGCTTTAGAAAAGTTTGGTTTATCTGCCCTTAAAAAGTCTTTTTTGCTTCCAAAGACAGATTTAAGTTCTTTTTCCACAATTACTTTAAGTTTTGGATATTTATTTACAACTGCCAATGTCTCAATGGCATAATTGGCTTCAATCTCTTCCAATTGGTCTTCATGAGCAAGCAAAATTTCATTTGCTCTCATAAGATATTTAAATCTTTTTGTAAGATTAAAATAGATTGCAAGTGCTTCTTCGTCCATGTGGAAGATATCAAGCACTTCTCCAGGGAAAATATCAATGTTCCATTTGCGATGAATTACGTTCCTGTCAATTTGACCAGATGTTTCAAAACTATCCAAAACAAATTCGTTTACGTTGCTAAACACACCACTGTTAATTTTGAAGTTGGCTTGATAGTTCATTTTTTCTGCAAGAATAAGTGACACTTTGTTGCCTTCATAAACAACAAAGAATGATATTTGTTTGTTAAGTTTAAGTTGACTATGACAAACTTCAATGTTATCCACTGTGCTTGTCAAAAACTTTTTCATGGAAATAAGTTCTTTAACAATTCTTGGGTCTACGCAATAAACACCTTTATCGTCAAAATCACCAAGCATGCAACCGATTGTGGAAAAACGCATATTGTTAAATTTAAGATATTCGATTTCTACGGGGTCATCAACAAAGGTAAGCACATTGTCTTTCTTTAAAAATTTTGTCATAGTTGCCTCCTATCAAAATCCATTATAACACCCTATTTATTTTTATGCAAATAAAAATACCACAAAATGTGGCATTTTAATTTATAATTATTCTTCTTGCGCACTCAATTTCTTTTGTTGGTCGGCAAGTGTTAAAGCATCAAGCATTTCGTCAATGTCGCCGTTCATAAAGGCATCAATGTTAAAAATACTTAAACCAATTCTGTGGTCAGTAACACGGCCTTGTGGGAAGTTATAAGTTCTAATACGTTCGCTTCTATCCCCCGTTCCAACTTGATTTTTACGGTTTTGGCTGTATTCTGCTTCTTTTTGTTGTTGATAGTAATCATAAAGTTTGGAACGCAACATTGCAAAGGCTTTTTCCTTGTTTTGCGTTTGGCTACGTTCGTCTTGGCAAGTTACCACAATTCCGGTTGGGAAGTGTGTTATGCGAATTGCAGATTCAGTTTTGTTAACTTTTTGTCCACCAGCACCACTTGACCTAAACAAGTCCACACGGATATCTTTATCATTAATTTCAACATCGGCATCTTCCATTTCTGGCAAAATTGCAACTGTTGCAGTGGAAGTGTGCACTCTGCCTTGACTTTCTGTTTCTGGCACACGTTGAACTCTGTGTACACCAGATTCAAATTTAAAGTGTGCATAAGCATTTTTACCTTTAATCATTGCTTGCACTTCTTTTGCACCACCCAAGCCTGTTTCTTCCAAGTTTAAAATTTCCATTTTAAAGTGATGTCCATCGCAATACATTTGGTACATTCTTAACAATTCAGCAGCAAACAACGCACTCTCTTCGCCACCTGCACCACCACGAATTTCCAAAATAACGTTTTTTGTATCATTTTCGTCTTTTGGAAGCAATAAAACTTTAAGTTTTTCTTCGCTTTCTGCAAGTTTTTCTTTTAAAGATAAAATTTCTTCTTTAAGCATTTCTTTCATTTCTGCATTTTCTTCAATTTCCAACAATTCGTTGGCATCTTTAAAATCTTTATCAAACTTGATGTAGTTATCATATTCTTCAATTAAGGGTTGCAAAGAAGAATGCTCCTTAACTTTTGCTTGCCAAGTTTTTGTATCGGCAATGATTGTAGGATTTGCAATATCGGCTGTTAAATTTTCAAATTTTTCTTTAATTGCTTTTAATTTTTCAATCATAATTAACTCCTATTTTCTAAAAACGAGCACTCTATCGTTTCCACCATAATCTTTTAAGGCTTCCACACACTCAAAATCGTTAAACAAACTTAAAACAAGTTCTTTTTGGTCGTCGCCAATTTCAAGAATAAGTGTGCCTGAATCTTTTAAAAATTTACGTACATTTTCGTGAATGATGTTATAAAACTTTAAACCAAAATCTCCACCATCAAGAGCAAGTTTAGGGTCATAAGAAAGCACTTCTTCATCAAGTGTCTGCATTTCTTCCGAATCAATGTATGGTGGGTTTGAGACAATCACATCAAACTGCCCTTCCACGTCATTAAACATGTTGGACCTTATAAAACTGATTTTTACGTTGTTGTCTTTTGCATTTTGTCTTGCAACACTAAGTGCCTTTTGCGAAACGTCAGTTGCTGTAACTGTAACGTCTGCATTAGCCTTAATTGCAACTGCCAAACAGCCACTGCCTGTGCATAAATCCAACACGGTTTTATAGTTGTTGTTTTTTATTTCTTTTAATGCCACATCAACCACCAGTTCACTATCTTGTCTTGGAGTTAAAACATCTGCATTTACTGTAAAGGGCAAACCATAAAACCAAGTTTTTCCAAAAATTGCATCAACAGGCATATGTTGTTTACGTAATTTTGCACATTCCAAAATTTTACGCTTGGTTTTCCCGTCAATTTCTTTAACAAAAATTAACTCTGTCCTTGGCACATTAAGAACCTCTGCAATAATAAAATCTGCATCAGTTTCTTCAATTCCCAATTCGGCAAATTCGGTTTTTAATTGTTTTCTTAAATCTTTCAACATCATAATTGTTTTTTCCATTAAAAAAACGTGCCCAATTATGCATAGCAAAAAAGAACACGTTTAGTTACGCTATTTAATATTGTGTTTTTTGTTAAATCTGTCTACACGGCCTTCTGTATCAACAAGTTTTTGTTGACCTGTAAAGAATGGGTGGCATTTATCACAAACTTCAAGTTTAACAACATCTCCTGCCTTTACACCAGGTTTTGATGTTTTACCTTTAAAACTTTCACCACAAGCACATTCGAATGTAACTTCAACATAATTTGGTTGAATTTCTGTCTTCATTTTGTCTCTCCTTAAATTTTTAAAGCATTTTTATTATAACTTGAAGCCATGTTTTTGTCAACTCTTTTTTTTAATTAGTTTTAACAATATTTTTTGCAACCAAATTGATGTTTCCTGCACCAACAAAGGCGACAGCTCTGTAACCTGCCATTTGTTTTATTACATTTTTTGTTGTGGCACAATATCGCACATTTTTGTTTATTTCTTTAACTTTTAAGTATAATTCATAAGCACTCATTCCACTTGATTTTTCTTCTCTTGCCGAGTATTCCTTAAAAATACAGATGTCTTTAACTGCCCTTAATACAGATAAAAATTCTGGCAAAAGATTTTTTGTGCGACTAAAAGTGTGTGGTTGAAACACAATAAGTGCTCCTTTGTTTTGTTCCAAAAACGTTGTAACAAATTCTCCAACTTCCGTTGGATGATGGGCATAATCTATATAACATTTTGTTCTGTTAAAATCGCCAATATATTCATACCTTCTTGGTAACCCAGAAAAATTTTTAACAACCCTTTCAATGACCTGTTCGCTCACTCCAAAACTTCTTGCAACAGCACTTGCCAAGGCTATGTTTTTTTGATTGTATTCTCCTAAAAGTTTTGTTTGCATATTTTGTTTCTTTTCAACAAAATTTACGTCGTTAATTTTCCTTAAAAATTCAGTTGTTTTACCCTTAAAAACAAAACGTTTTTTACCTCTACGCAAAAAGGTAGCAAAAGCAGTTTTTAAAGCATAAAAACTGCCATAACAATCAAGGTGCTCTGGCTCAACATTCGTAACAACACTGATGGTTGGATAAAGGCTTAAAAAACTCTTGTTGTATTCACATGCTTCCACAACCAAAACATCATCATCTGTATTAAAACGTGGTGCAAAAACATCTGCACCAATGTGGCAAGAAACTGACATATTTGCTTGCCTTAACATTTCATAAATAAGTGCTGAAGTTGTGCTTTTACCGTGTGTGCCAGCAACTGCAACAACACACTTAAATTTGACAGCAAAATAGCCCAGAGCCTCTGCTCTATCCACAATTTTAATACCACGTTTTTTAAGTTCAACAACAAATTTATTATCGTCTTTTACAGCTGCTGTTTTAACACAAAAATCCACGTTTAAACCAATTTTGTTAAACTTGTCAAAAACCACAATTCCATGTTTTTCGCAATCTACAGTATATTCATTTTTTGTCCTGTCATATCCCATAACTTTGTAACCGTCTTTCAGATAGCATAAAGCAAGTTGATGCATGCTTACTCCACCAATGCCAAGCATGAGCACAGTTCTGTTTTCTTTTAATATATCTTCTTTCATGCTTTTTTATATGAAAATTTTTTATAAAATGTAAAATCTGGTCAAAATTCAACAAAATTTTTGTTAAAAAAATCTATGTAAAAACAGTTGTAAACTTATTTAATTATATGTTAAAATAATAATGACTATAAAGAAACGCGTTTTCTTATACTCGCAAAACAGCAATGGTATGTGGGCGTACAATAGTTAATCTATAAAGGGAAGGTGAACAGACTTGGAATTAACTGACATCAGAATCAGATTAGTTAGCAAAGATGAAAGCAAGTTGAAAGCTGTTGCTTCCTTCACAATTGACAATGCATTTGTTGTGCATGATGTTAAAGTGATTGAAGGCGCAAATGGCAACTTCATTGCTATGCCATCAAAGCAAGCTCCTAGTGGTGAGTACAGAGATATTGTACATCCATTAAATACTGAAACAAGAGAACAAATTAGTTCTGCAGTATTGGCTGCTTACGAACAAGAAAAAGCAAACAGTGCAAACAACTAATTGCTTAAAAAAACACTCACGTTTTGTGAGTGTTTTTTGTTATTCTGCAATCATGAATGCAAGAACAATTACGTTATCATATTTCCATACACCACCATCAAAGTTAAAGTTCATGGTTTTCATGTGTTTTTCTGAACTAGCACCAAAGGCACCAACACCATTAATTATTAATGTGTAATCTGATGTATAGTTACTTGTTCTGCTAAATTCAGTTGAATCTAATGCAAGAACATAACTTGATTCTTCTGTATTTTCATAAGTTGCATAATAGTTAAAGGCAAAATTATTTCCAATAATAAATTGTGCGTTAGTATAAGGTTTTCCTGCCTTTGCCATTGTATCTGTATTAAATACAACTTGTTGCATGGTTCCTGCAACTTCATCTCTACCATAGATGTTGTATCTGTTATTTGTGTTGCCTTGGCTGAAGTTTTTCCATGTTTCACGATAGAATACACCATATCCATCACAATAGCTATTTATTGATGCTCTGATTAATGTTGCTTCGTCTGGGAAAATTAATGCAACCAAGGAAGACTTTGTTTCATTTTTTGTTCCGTAAATCTTGCTTACGGTTTGAATATCATACATCTTGCCAGCATTAAAGTTGAAGCAAACACCTGCAACATACTTATCGCCACTAATTTCATTTTCGGCAAGAACAACAGCTCCACCATTTGTCAATTTACCAACAAACACTTGGCTTACTGTTGCATTTAAGTTATCCATAGAAACTACGACACCTGCAACATGGTTACCTTTAATATCTGCAGAAACAGAACATTGATAAATTGAAGATTTTGCTGTTGAGTTTGTTCCAGCAATACCACCAACAACGTAGTCCTTTCCTTCTACACAATCACCAACTTTGGTTAAATCACACTTGCTTGATTTTAATGAGCCTTGGTTTACACCAACTAAGCCACCAACAATCATAGAGTTGCCTGTTGATTGAGCAATGTTAATGCCAGAGCCTGAAATTGTTACATTTTCAACTGCGCCTGTATTGATGCCAACAACACCACCAACTTTTAATGTGTTCATTGCTTCGATGTTGACAATCTTCAAATCGTTAAATGAATTTGTCATTAATGGCACTTCACTTGCAATTGAAGAATTTACATTGATTGTAACATTCTCAAATTCGCCACTTAAAATTGAGCCATTGTTTACGGCAACAACACCACCAACTGAGACAGCATCTTTGCCAACATAGTTAATTACAACACCGGCATTTTCAATTGTGCCTGCAGATTTGATTGTGCCACCATTGACTGCAACAAGACCTGCAACCGCATTAGAAGCAGAAATACCTTTAACATCAACTTTTACATCGTTAATTGTGCCTTTTACAAGTTCTGCAACTGCACCACCGGCATAATATCTAATTGTACTGCCGCTTGTATTTAAATTCTTTACTTTGCAATTTTCAATAGTAACTGAATTTGCAAAACCAACCAAACCACCAAAGTAATCCATTGTTCTGCCAGAAATGGCTGAAGCATAGTTTACGTTTACATTAATAATTGCACTTGCATCACTTGATTCTTTAACTGTACCAGCAACTGCACCAACATTTGTTGCATCTGCAGAAACTTTTACACCTTCAAGGTTCAAGTTCAAAATTGCACTGTTTTCCATTGTTGTAAACAAGCCCATGTTGCCATCTACGTCTGCATGTTTAATGTCCAAATTCCTTATTGTGTGTGGAATTACTGTTTCACGGTTGCCACCAAAATCAAGTATACAATCTTTAAGTGAAACTGCTTTCCAATCATATCCAGTCAAATCAACGTCGTCATTAATAAAGTAACTTCCTGACAACACGCCATTATTTTCTGCAATTGCTTTTTCAATAAGGGCTATGAAGTCTTCAACTGTTTCGTCGTCCAAATTCTTCAAATAGTAAACAGAATTTACTTCTTCCAATGCGATATTGTTAAATTTAAGTTGTGGAAGTGAACCACTTTCAATCAACCAAATTGAACTATCCCAAAGGTGCTTATCTGGGCCAACAGAATAATAGTAATATGTTGAAGTTTTTAAATCTGCTTCGCTTGCTTTTGAACCTATAAGGAACACATCATCACGAGTGAACAATTCATCAATAAATTCGCCTGGTTTTGAAATGATTGCTTTATTATTTGCGCTTACGCAATAGTTACCAACCAAGAACTTTAAAATGTTATATTCACCTGGATTAAATGAGCCATCAATTGAAATTTTACCAATAAATCCACCACAATTTGCATTTTCGCTTGCACAAACTGCGTAAGATTCTTGAATTGTTCCAGCTGTTGCTGTAATTACAAATTCACCAACCAAGCCACCAGCATTTGCATTGCTTTCGGAATCACTGATGCAACTTATTGTAACTTTTGCATCGGTTGCTTGAACTTTTGCTTGTTCAACTTTACCAATCAAGCCACCAACACTTGTACCTTCTGCAATAAGTACTCCGTCTTTACCAATTGTCAAAGTTGTTTCTTTAACTTCTGCAACTGTCAAAACTGAAGAAACTCCAGAGAATTTACCAAACAAACCACCTGTTACACCATTTGCAGATGTATTTGTGATGTTTGCATTTGTAACAACAATATTTCTTACTGTACCAGCACCGTCACCTGCAAGAGCACCTGCTGTTTCGAATGCACCAGAAATTGTTACGTTTGACAAGGTCAAATCATGTACTTTTGCTGAAGTGCCCAAACTAATAAACAAACCTGCTTTTTTAAGTTGTTTGCTTGGTTCTGGCTCTTCTGCTCTTAAAATACGACGTGTAACTGGTTCTGTTTCCCCATTTGTCAAGTTCAAACCACTGATTGTGTGTCCATTTCCGTTAAATGAACCTGTAAAGTCAGCCATTTCACCTGTTGTTGAGTTGTAACCAATTGGCATAAAGTCATCAGTAAGCACAATATCGTTTGCAAGACTATAACTGCCATCAAGGCCATAAGCACCTTCAACATTTCCAATCTTCATCAAGTCTGCTTGATTGCCAACAATGTATGGTGCATCAGCCGAACCATCACCAATGTGAACGGAAATCTTAAATTCTGGATAAAGTGGATTTGATGTTGTAATAACAACAATTGGGTTACCACCAGCCTTTGCTTTATAATATCCTGTATCTTCTTGATATTCAAACAAAGCAGTTACAGATTCGCCACCAGCATTATAGTTGTAAGTTGTTTTGTTGGAAATATTTTCTTTTTTAACAACTTTTCCCAATTCTGCAAGTGTAACGATATCGCCTTGATTACAATAGATTTCTTTTACTGTAAAATCAATAACTTCTTCATTACGTAAAAAATAATATGTTGTTAAACCTAATGTAACAACGACAACAATAGAAACCAAAAAGATTAAAAACTTTTTCATATCCTAAATCCTTTTTTACCCCAAAAAAGAGTAACAAACATGGTTATAATACCACAAATTTTCAATTTGTCAATATGCATACCCAAATTTATTGTGCTAAAAAAACAAAAAAATTCTCACAAACCGTGAGAATTTAATATTTTTTGTAAACACAACTCTATTTTGACTCTTTTTCTTTAAGCAAATCTCTAATCTCTTTAAGCAAGTCTTGTTCGGTTGGGTTGGCTTTGCGTTCTGCTTCGTTTAGTTGTTTGTATTTGGTTTCTTGGCTTACAAAATAATTAAAGCCCGTTTTTCTGTTTCCGTGTTTTGCTATGAAACCTTTTGTTGTTAGGGTTTTCATAGCGTTTATTGTTGTTTGCTTTGATAAATTAATTTGCTTTGCCATGCGATCAATAGAGAAATTAAAGGTTGTTGACGTGGACAATAGGAAAATTAAAACTTTTAATTCGTTGCCCGTTAGCTCATGGCTTCTACATATCTCGTTAGAAATGCTTGTGTAATTCGTTTTATTTATAAAAACGGTTGCTATCTTTGATTTTTTCATATCTGCTTTCCATCGTGTTCACCGTCATGAGCTCCATCGGTTTTGCGCAGCAGTGCGGCGTCACGCCGGAGTCCTCCAGCGACAGGACAATATTCCCGCAGATGTTGCAGCGATAAATCTTCCAAACGTTCATTTTTATTCGTCCTTTCTTTTCCGTTCAGTTTTCAGGGGTCGGCAACAAAACCAAGCTGCCCACGGGACTCACCTTCTTTCCTTTTTTCTCTTTACTTTTGCCCCGAAATATGGTATCATTTTGGTGGGGAGCCTTCCTCCCTCGGCACCTTGATTATACCACCTCGCAAAATGTAGCGCAACTGTGCCGGATACAATTTTCATTGTATTTTCCGGCCGTCCTCCGCACCGCGGGAAAGGAGCAAAATGAACAACGTGATAGTTCGAAAACTAGCCTGTTCGATTGTGGCGCTTGCGTATATTGGCTTGCCGTTGGGCGTGCAGGCGG
>CALCEI010000175.1 GCA_937900575.1 uncultured Clostridia bacterium | reverse complement strand
AATGACAGTTCGGGATACAAATGTGTTGCAGATTTTACTTGGTAAACCTGTTGAACCTTCTAGGGCAATTGCAGAGTATCTTTTAGAGGAAAGTGCAAAAATGAATCCGGGACCATGGCAGGCTCATAGCGTGGCTGTTGCAAGGGCGGCGGAGAAAGTTGCGGGGGCTGTTGTGGCAGCTGGTGGAAATTCTCTGGAGCCAGATAAAGCTTACATCTATGGTCTTTTGCACGATGTTGGACGACGTTGTGGATACACTTATATGGCACATGTAATTGACGGTTACGAATATTTGGCTGCAATGGGATTTGAAGGGCCTGCTCGAATCTGTTTAACTCACTCTTTCAATCTTCAGACTACAGAGGATTATATTGGCAAAATTGATTTGATGTTTTTGTGCGTTGGTTCGCAAAGTGATTTGCAAAATGTTGCTTTTGATTTAATAAAAAACTTTTGCTTGGTGGAGTGCTATGATAACCACACTCAACTTAAAAGTTATGTGGAGCAGATGGACACCGTGTGTAAGCAAAACAAAAAAGTTTGTCTTTCTGCTTTTGGTTGGGACCCAGGACTTTTTAGTTTTATGCGTGGGCTTTGTGCAAGTTTAAATTTCTTGCCTTTCACTTTTTGGGGCAAGGGAATAAGTCAAGGGCACACCCAAGCAATTAAAAATATTGAAGGCGTTACCGATGCCATACAATTTACCATTCCAAACAACCATAAAAAGAAAAAAATAAAACATGGAAAAGTGGTTGGTGGAGCCATGCACAAACGCTTATGTTATGTGGTTGCACCACGCAAAATGCAGACAAAAATAAGGCATGAAATTGTTACAATGCCAGATTATTTTTTGGGTTATAAAACCACTGTTAAATTTGTAACGCAAAAGTGCCTTAACACACTTAAAACAAGTGCACATTGTGGGGAAGTATTAACCAAAAATGATGTTGTAAATTTTAAACTTAAACTGCCTAGTAACCCTAATTTTACAGCCAAAGTTATGTGTGCTTACGCAAGGTGCGTGGAAACAAAAATGGAACACCAAAATTATGGCATTTACACCATTTTTGATGTCCCACTTTGTGAGATTTTAGATAACAAATTTTTGTGGTTATAACTATTTCTTTTTTGCAACTTTTTCAAGTGGTTTCCATTCTGCTTCAATAAGCCTTGCTTCATCAAAACAGGCCACGTTTGGACAAACAGTTCTGTGAATAATTATTCCACGGCCGGTTGAAACAAAACCAACAATTGGGTCGCCATACATTGGGTGGCAACAACCTGCAAAACCAATCAAAATGTTGTTTAAACCTTTAACTTGCACTTGTTTTTCGGTTGGAGCAACAAATGTTATATTATTTGCCTGTTCCACAACTGCAATTTCTTGTTTTGAAATGCGTTTGTGCGTTGCTTCCAATTTGTTTGCAACTGCTTTAACTCTTATTGCATTTGTGCCAATGTTTGCAAGCAATTCTTCAAAGGTTAAATTATAATAATTAAGCGCATCAACAAGAATTTCTTGTGTAAGCATTTTGGTTGGAACATAACCTTTTTCTTTAAGGCAATTTTCCAGCATTGTTCTGCCAAGATGAATGTTTTCTTCCTTCATGTTGCGCTTAAAGAATTCGTTAATTTTCTTTTTTGCTTCAGCAGTTTTACATATTTTAAGCCAATCACGTGATGGACCTTTGGAATTTGGATTTGTTACAATTTCAACCGTATCGCCATTGTTTAAAACGGTGTTTGTTGGCACCATTTTGCCATTAACTTTTGCACCAACACACTTGTTGCCAACTTCACTGTGAATAGCATAAGCAAAATCAAGGGTTGTGGCGCCTGTTGGCAAGTAAATAACTTTGCCCATTGGTGTTTGCACGTAAATATCATCATTAAAGATATCTTGGTCGAGAGAACTTGATAATTCTTCAATGGAAACATTTTCGTTTTCCATCATTTGCCTTAACCAACTCAATTTTAAGTCCAAAGTATCTTGTTTTGCACGTTTTTCTTTATAAATCCAGTGTGCAGCAACACCGTATTCGGCATATTTGTGCATTTCTTCTGTTCTAATTTGAATTTCAACAGGACAATTTTTAAATTTAACCGTTATGTGTAAGGATTGATATCCATTTTCTTTTGGTGAAGCAATGTAATCTTTAAACCTTTTTGGCAAAGGTTCAACTTCGGCTTGTAACCTGCCAAGCAGAGCATAGCAATCTGCCGTTGTTGGCAAAATTGCACGCACGGCAATAAGGTCATAAATTTGTTCAATTGGGTGGTCTTGTAACTTCTTATAAACACTATATAAGTGTTTATTTCTGCCATAGACACGTCCTGTAATGTTCAATTCTTTCAAACACCTGCGCACCAAATCTTCCAATTCTGCAACAATTGGTCTGCGTTTGTCCACACGAGCATTAACAACCTTTTGAATTTCCAAATATTTTTCTGGCTGACTCAACCTAAATGCACCATTTTCAAGTTCGGTTTTAAAAGTTGTTAAACTTAAACGTGCACAAAGTGGAGCATACAAGTCAAAAATGGAACGAACCAAGGTGTTAACTTCGTCTGCCGTCATTTCGTCAACATGTCTATACTTTACAACTGTTAAAGCAATTTTTATCATAACAATACGAATATCTTTTGTTATGCCAAAAAACATTTTTCTTATGTTTTCGGCTTCTTCGTCTTGCTTGGAATAGTTAACTTGGTCAATTTTTATTAAAGTTTGAATTTGTTTCCACAAATCTAAGTTTGTTTCTTTAAGGTCTTCTTGTTTAATTTGCCCCAAAGTGATTAATTGATAAACCAAACCACATTTTTTAATTTCATCACCCAAACCCATTTCAGAAAGAACCGTTAAAAGATCCTCAACCCTAACTTTTTCTTGTGGGTTGAGATTATCAAATTTTTGTTGAAATTCTTTTATGATTGTTGCAAATTCTTCTTTCATGCAATTAATTATAGCAAAATGTAAGAAAAAACACAATAATTTAATAAAAAAGTGTAATTTTTGGAATTTATAATAATTTGTTGCCTTAAATAATAGAATACTATATGCATAACAAAACAATTGAACAATCGTTAAATGAACTTAATTCGGGCAAAAATGGTTTATCTCAAACCGAAGCAAATTTACGTCTTAAAAAATTTGGCAAAAACGAATTGGACAAGGCAAAAAGACAATCTTTCATCAAATGCTTTTTAAAGCAATTTTTAAACATTATGGTTGGCATACTTTTGGTGGCGGCTGTTGTTTCCATTTCAATTGCCATTGCAAAAAAGCAGTACGAAGATTTGTTTGAAGGGTTTGTAATTTTGTTTATTGTTATTTTAAATGCCCTTATTGGTGTTTTTCAAGAAAACAAAGCGCAAAATTGTTTGGACGACCTTCAAAAAATGTGTTTAACAAACGTAAAAGTTTTGCGTGGTGGGGCAGTTATAAATGTGGATAGCACCATGCTTGTTCCAGGTGATGTTGTATTGCTTGAAGCAGGAAATATTGTTATGGCAGATGTGCGTTTAATTGAAGCAAACAATTTTTCTTGCGACGAGAGTTCGCTTACGGGCGAAAGTGTGCCGGCAGAAAAGAATTCAGATGTGTGTTTATCTCTTTCAACACCTTTGGCAGAACGTAAAAATATGGCATATTCTGGCAGTTTGGTAACAAATGGCAAGGCAAAAGGTGTGGTTGTTGCAACGGGTAAAACAACCGAACTTGGCAAAATTGCAAATATATTGTTCACCGAAAAAAAAGAAACAACACCACTGCAAAAATCCATTGACAAAATTGGTAAAATAATAACTTGGAGTGTACTTTTAATTTGCGCTGTTATTTTGATTGTTGAACTTATTTTTGGCAACAATTTCCTTGATGCAGTTATGACTTCTGTTGCTCTTGCAGTTGCAGCAATTCCAGAAAGTTTGCCGGCAGTAATAACCATTATTTTGGCACTTGGTGTTCAACAACTTGCCAAACGCAAATGCATAATAAAACACCTTAACGCAGTGGAAACACTTGGCAGTTGCGAAATTATTTGTACAGACAAAACAGGCACACTTACAATGAATAAAATGCAAGTGGTTGAAACTTGGTTGGACAAAAACACAAATTTAACAAATGGAGATACATTTAACGAATTTAAAAACTGTTTGCAACTCTGCAATAATTCAAAAGTGGAAGACGGCAAAGTCCTTGGCGAGCCAACTGAAGTTGCACTTATGGAATATGCCATCAAATTTGGCAAAATAAACAAAAAAATTATTCACGAAATCCCCTTTTCGTCAACACGTAAAATGATGACGGTTGTAACTAATGAAAACGGTATAAAATGTTATAGCAAGGGTGCGCCAGAACGTATTTTGGAGCACTGTTCAAGCATTGAAATTAATGGTCAAATTATGCCATTAACAGATGAAATTAAAAACCAAATTAAACAACAAAACAACAAAATGAGTGATGATGCTTTGCGAGTTATGGGCTTTGCATATAAAAAACTTGATGTTTTTAACCCTAACGATAACTTGGAACAAGGCATGGTGTTTTTGGGCTTATGTGGCATGATGGATAATCCTCGCCCAGAAGTTAAAGAGAGTGTAAAAAAGTGTTTTTTGGCAGGGCTAAAACCAATTATGATAACAGGCGACCACAAACGCACAGCCTTGGCAATTGCCTTAAAATTAGGCATTGCACAAAATGAAAAACAAGTGATAACAGGCGAAGAATTGGACAAAATGACCGACGCTGAACTTAAAAAATGTTGTTATAACTATACTGTTTATGCACGAGTAAGCCCAGAACACAAAGTTCGCATCGTAAAGGCTTTTAAGAACATAAATAAAATTGTTGCCATGACGGGCGACGGTGTAAATGATGCACCAAGTTTGAAGATTGCCGATATTGGTGTTGGCATGGGAAAATCTGGCACAGATGTTGTTAAAAACGTTGCAGATATGGTTATTACTGATGATAATTTTTCTTCCATTGTTGTTGCAGTGGAAGAAGGGCGAAAAGTGTATAGTAACATCCAAAAAGCACTGCAATTTTTAATTTCAACAAACTGTGTGGAAGTGTTTGGCATGTTGCTTGCCTTGTTATTCTTTCCACAACACACATTTTTGCTTCCGGCGCAGATGCTGTTTATAAATTTGGTAACAGATAGTTTACCTGCATTTGCTTTAGGGCTTGAAAAAGTTGAAAAAGAAGTTATGATGTCGCCACCACGGAACAGTAAAAGTGGTTTGTTTGGTGGTCCTGTTGGTGTTGCAATAATTTATCAGGCAATTTTGCAAACTGTGCTTGCGTTGGGAATTTACATAATTGGCATTTTGTGTTATACGCCAGAAGTTGCAAGCACAATGGTTTTCTTCACAATAATTTTTATGCAGACTTTACACAGCATCAACTGCAAAACAAATGGCAGTTTGTTTGATAAAAATTTGTTTGATAACAAAACCTTTAATTTCTGTTTTTGGCTTACCATGGCAATAAATTTGTTTGTGGCATGTTCGCCATTTATGTACGCACTTTTCAGCCTTGAATTTTTGAACTTTTCCGAATGGTTGATGGTTATTATTTTCTCTGTTTCAATTTTGCCTTTGTGTGAAATCATTAAACTTATTTTATCTTCAAAACACAAACACAACAAGTTTGTTTTTGGCAAACAAAAAGCATAACAAAAAAAATAAAAATAGCAGTTATTTACTGCTATTTTTTGTAATTTTTTCAAAGGTGTTTTCAAACAAAATCTTTTTGTTTTTGTCTGTATCTTTTTCAAGTTCTTTAAGTCTTTCAAAATATTCTTTTTCTGTATCAATATTATCTTTTGCAGAGAGTGTAGATTGTTTTATGCGCACCCACTCACTTTTGCAATATACACCAGAAATTAATTGGTAATAGTCTGCACCATGTTTTAAGGTATCACAAATCTTTTCTTTTTTTGTTTTGGTTAAACTATTTTTGTTTTTTATGTAATTTTCAAGCAAATCGTTCAAAGCATTTAAGGCATCACGGAGTTCTTTTTCTGCAGGTGCTTTATAGTTTGTGTTGTAAAAAATTTTCAATTTATTTTCCACAAAAGTTTGCAAAAGTTCGTAATCATTGCCCAAGCCAACCCTTACACCATAAATAGATTTTAAGCAGTTGCTTGAATAATCAATTATGCTTTGAAAGGTTTTTAGCCTGCGTTGTGTTACCAAATCTGTATATCTTTTTTTCTTATTATTTATTGATGTAACAATGATGTTTACAATAACACCAAAAAGTGACAAAATGCCAACAATAAAAGTAGCCAAATTAAAATTACTTCCCATAATTTTCTCCTAAACATATAATAGCACTTAATGGTTAAATAAGTCAATTTCTTTTTTTAAGTTGCAAATTTCGCATATTTGTTCGTACAAATCCAACCAATTTTCTGCAAATTTATTTAATTTGTGTTTATAATCGGCATTATAAGTTGTCTTAATCAAAAAGGTTTTAATTTTGTTTTTGTTTGCTTTTGTTACACTTTCAACATTGTCTTCCACCAAATAATCTACATTAAGTTGCTTGCATATTTCTTCTTTTTTGATTGGTCCATAACAGTAAATTTTATCATATTCAAGTTTATACTTTTTAAGCCATGCTTTAAGATACTTTTTTGCGTTTCCATTCCAAAACACATCGTCTCTTGATGATGTAATTATTATTTCAGCACCATGTTTTCTTAACAAATGCAAAACTTCTTTTACAAACACTTTTGGGTACATACTGCAATTTTTCATAATGTATTGTTTTTCTTTCATAAAAAAATCATAAGTTTCTTGTTTGCTTAATTCAAAAGTTTTGGCAACAGAAAAATAATCCTTATCAAAGTCTTTGCAAAGTTTTTTGTTGTGTTTGTTAAGATTATATGCACAAGCATAGTCCATTTCAACCGTGTTGCAGATGCAATCATCAACATCAATTGCAAGTTTAATTAATTTGTTTTTCATATTAACTTCCCGAAATAATAGTACCATTATAAGTGAATTTATGCAAACAAATATGTATATTTGAAAGTTCAGTTTTGAATAAAATTTTGTTTTAATGCAACAATAAGATTAAGGAGGTTAGAATGACCATAAACAATAAAAAATTATTGACCAGAATTGTTTATTACACCTTGGCTGTCTTAACACTTATTTCTGTTGGTTTTTTCTTTTACGCTTTAACAGTTAAAGATGTTGCAATTTGGGCAAAAGTTATATACTTCATTTGGTCTGGTTTGGTTGTTGGCGAAGTTGTGTTTGATGTAATTTGCACAAACTCACGTCAAGATAAAACCACATCTGGCTTTGTTGTGTATATCTTGTCAATTTTATCTGTTGCAATGGCCTGCGTTTTGTATGTCATTAACACTTGGGATATTGGCTTGGCAACAGATTTCCTTCCATTGTTTACGTCCGTTTCCATGCTTGCACTTATGACTTCAGGTTACCTTATTGCAACATGGTGCGTTGGCAAACACATGGTTGAACACGAAGAATCTATTAAAGAAAGTAATAGAGAATAAAAAATGGCAGTTCAAACTGCCTTTTTTATTTAAGAAATTCAGTTATGTGATGTGCGCAATTTGGCAAAACTTTGTTGGTTGTTTTTATGATTTCTTGCGTATCTTCAATTAAATATATTGCTTCAAAACCTTTAATGCGTTGTATTTTGTTAAGTTTGCCACTTGGCCTATTTTCCACGCTTATTTTTTCTTTGTTCCAATTTATTAAATATACGTTATTTTTAGATACAAATGGAGCATAAATGCTTAACCAATCAAGTTTTTCTTTCTTTTGATTTTCAAATTCGCAACTGCTTAAAATTCCAATTGTAAAATTTTGTTTTTTGGAAAGTTTTTGCATAATTTTTATTGTTGTTTTAATTGGTCTTTTATTTTTGTAAACACCTTGTTCATTTTTTAAAATTTTTGGCACTTCATCTGGAAGAATTTCTGCACAAACTCCGTCCATATCAAACAAAATTAAGGCGTTTCTTTTTTCATTTAAAAGGAAGTTTGGAATCATTGTTCACCTACAAAGTTAAACCACCATCAATTGTGATGATTTGTCCGGTTATAAAACTTGCTTCTTCACTGCACAAGAAGTAAGCCAAATTTGCAACATCTTCTGGTTTTCCAATTCTTTCAAGTGGAGTGGAAGAAACAATTTCGGCAACATCTTCTTTTGTTAAGTGGCAATTCATTTTTGTATCAATAAGGCCAGGACAAATTGCATTTACATTAATATTGCTTGAGCCAAGTTCTTTTGCAAGAGCCAAAGTGAAGGAATTTATTGCGCCTTTGCTTGCTGAATACAAACTTTCCATGCTTGCACCAACTTTGCCCCACATGGAAGAAACATTAACAATTTTTCCATTTCCATTATGCACCATATTTTTGCTTACCAAACTTGTTAGCAAAACTGCACTTTTTACGTTGCTGTCCATAACAAAATTATAGTCCGTTTCGGTTATATCTTGCACTTGTTTTACAAGTGAAACACCAGCACAATTAATTAAACAATCAATGTGCTTAAATTTTTCAATTATTTCGTTGTAAAGTTTGCTTGTTTCTTCTGCAGAAGTTAAGTTGCATTTAAAAATTTCAACATCACATTTTGCTTCCAATTCTACTTTAAGTTTGCTTGCATTTTCAAAATTTTTGTTGTAAACAAGCAACAAACAAACGTCTTTTTTTGCAAATTTTTTGGCAATGGCAGAACCAATGTCTCCACTTGCACCCGTAATTAATATGTTTTTCATGCAAATATACTAACACATTTTGCGTTTTTTTCAAATTATTTTTGCTGTATTTGCCGTGTTAACTTAAATTTTTAACAAATTTAAGGGTTTACATTGACAACTGTGCGTTTAGGGTTTATAATAAAAGCATGAAGAAATTTTTTAAAGTGTTACTGATTATTCTTGTAATTGGTGGGGCAATTGGTGCCACATGCTTTTTCTTCTTTAAAAATTTGCAAAAAGAAAAAGATTCTTTTGCGGCTGTAAACGAATTTGTTTATGGTGTAAAAGAAGAAGCTTTTAATGCCAATATTGCCAAAGCCAAAGGTTATGTTGAAAGTTATGCGTCAACAGATGAAAGGTTTGAAGTTTTAGAAAGTGTAAGTTCCAAGTTAATGTCCATGGCTCAAGTTTTGGATTATTATTTGTTAAATGTAAACGCACACCAAATTAATCAAAACAAAATTGTGGATTATGTAAATGAATTGATTACAGCACGTGATAACTGCGATGTTGTGTTTGATGAATTTTTTGTAAAATACGAAAAACACACTTCAGAAGAATTTAAAGTTGACGTTGCTGCAAACGCATTGTTTAATAATTTGACAATTTATTTGCAAAAATATGCAAGTTTTGTTAATTGCTTAAACACAGAAATTGCAAATAACATTGTTTCCAAAACTGCCGACGTAAAATTTGATTATTTTGAAATTTACACCAATTGCATTGAAAATCTGATGCAAGATACTGAAACGTCAAATGGCATAATTGGTTTTAAGGATAGCGATTTTATTTTCAAATTGAATAGCACATGCAACTTGGAAAATGGACAAATTAAACTTGCCAATGGAAAAACAAGTTACAACGGAGATATCAACAAATTTATGGAATTTTATTCCAAGTGCAATGCAATAAATTTTGCATCTAACTTAAAAGAAAATTTAGCAACTTACACAACAATCACCGATTCTTCAACAAACGAAGCAAAAGCAACATATTACTTTATTGCGTTGTTTGTTCCAGCAGTTTAGGGGAGGCAAACATGAAAAAGAAAATTTTATGCTTACTTCTTATTCTTGTAATGCTTCCAATTGGATTTTTGCTTGCAGGTTGTTCAAAAGAAACATATTCTTTGGTAAATTTGGAAGCAGACTATAAAACCTTAACAGACGGTTGCACAGCCTTCAAAGTGAATGATATTGGCGATGGCAAAGAAATTATTATTGATTATTCTGTTTATAAAAACGATGGCGACAAATATTTACAACATCTTATTGATGAGAAACCACGTTAC
This sequence comes from uncultured Clostridia bacterium, assembly GCA_937900575.1. GTDB lineage: Bacteria > Bacillota > Clostridia > Christensenellales > UBA1242 > Onthoplasma. The sequence continues at coordinate 2,222 of CALCEI010000175.1, read as the reverse complement.
AACCAACTTAAGGATTTTTATAACGTAATGTTTAACAATTCTTTAACCTTTGTTTATGAATACTTAAAGGATTGTTCAAGCGACAAAATTAATGTGCCAGACACATTGGCATTGGAAACAAAAGAAAGTTTAAATCAATTTAAAGAAGCAATAAAAGCAGTGGATTCTGCAACATCTCAAATGGCAGATGCCATAAGGTTTGCAATCAACGAAAATCCAGAAGCACCAGATGAGTTTAATACACGTTGCATGAGTGAATTGCGTAATGTGTTTGCAAAATATGATGCACTTTTGGATTCTGCATTAAATTTCAGCAGTGCAATTTCAAGAATATATTTTAATTATGCAATTACAGCATCAAATGTGGATTATTCTAGATATCATGTTAGCGATTCACAAGATGATGATTTAAATTTTAAAAAGTCAGAAACTGTCGGTTTGGCAATACATCATTTAACACCAAAGGTAAAATTCCAAATTGTAAATTTAACACACTGTTTGTTTGAAGTGAACGTAAAGGCAAGCAATTTGCCAACCACATTAACTGAAGGTGGTGGAGTGGGCGATTTCTTTACAACCTACAAAACATCTGTTGCAAACATTAACAAAGAGTTAGATTCACGTAAAGCATCAAAAATTATGGAAGATACAACAAACGCAAAAGCAGAAGAATTGTTAAACTATTTGGTAAGGCTTTATAATGTGCAACGTTCAATTAACAATGATACAGAAATGTATTTGACGGCATTTGCACAAATCGATTATTTAAAAGTTAAAAGTGATGCAAACGCAACATTAACAGAAAGAATGTGTGCAAACATCATTGAAAATTATGATGCAATAATTCAAGATTATCAAGAAGTTTTAACTGACCTTGTAACATTCATAGTTGAACTTTAATTAGGGGGAAATTTTGTTAGAAAAAGAGTATTTAGAGTTGGCAGACCTTTTGTATCCAAACACAAAAGATGTCAATTATTATCTTAATAAATTTGCGCCAAGAGTAACATCTGGCGAAGTAACCCGTTTGGCTCCAAGCCCAACGGGATATTTGCATATTGGTCAACTTTATCAAGCGCTTATTCACAGAATGTTGGCAAATTCAACAGGTGGCATTTTTTACATGCGTCTGGAAGATACAGACAACAAACGTGAAGTGGAAAATGCAGGACAAATTGCCTATGATATGCTTTGTCGTTTTGGCTTGAAACCAGATGAAGGTTACCGTGGCGATAACATGACCGAAATTGGTGATTATGGCCCATATGTACAATCTCACAGGCTTGAAATTTATTATGCTTTTGCACATGAACTTGTTAAATGTGGCAAAGCCTTTCCATGCTTTTGTCAAATGGCAGAAAACAAGGAAGAAATTTTACGCCGTAGGGAAGAAGAATTGGAAGAAACATCTGATTTGGAAGTTAAGGACCCATGTCGCAATTTAACCTTAAGTGAAATTAAGGAAAAATTAAGTAAGGGCGAAAAATTTGCTTTGCGTCTTAAATCTTCTGGCACAAAAGATAAAACTTTTGAATTTACAGATGAAATTAAAGGCAAAAAAGAAATTAGAGAAAACCTTAAAGATGACGTGCTTATTAAATCCAACGGAATACCAGTTTATGCCTTTGCACACGTTGTTGACGATACACTTATGCACACAAGCATCATTGTACGTGGACAAGAGTGGTTCCAATCTTTGCCTGTACACATAGAGTTAAGCAAGGCACTTAACTTGCCTGTGTTTAAGTATGCACACACACCAAGTGTTTGTGTGTTGGACGAAAGTGGCAACAAACGCAAAATTAGCAAACGTAAAGATACCTTTGCAGATGTGCGTTTCTTCTTGGAAAAAGGTTACCCTGTTGAAGCAGTTTGCGAATATTTGTTGAACTTGCTTAACAGCGACTTTGAACTGTGGCGTAAAAATAACCCAACTTTACATTATTTTGAATTTCCTTTTGAAATTAACAAGGTTGGTGTAACAAATCCATTATTCGATTTTATGAAGTTAAACGATATTTCAAAATCAATCATTTCACGTTACACAGCAGAGCAAGTTTATGCTTCACTTGTTGCTTGGGCAACAGAGTGGAACAAGGCAAGTTTAAGTTTGATTGAAGAAAACAAAGATGTGTTGCTTAATATGTTTGCCATTGACCGTGGTGGTGAAAGACCAAGGAAAGATATAACATATTTCAGTGAAGTGTTAGATTTATACAATT